>CAZDYZ010000710.1:0-5224 GCA_964509525.1 uncultured Acidobacteriaceae bacterium | reverse complement strand
GGTGAAGCATTGCAAGAACGCTGTTCCGCGATACTCGAGCCCATCCAGAATGGCACGCAACAACTTCGGTGGATTGGCGATGGAAACCTGGGCAACGAAGGGAGAACCGTGCCCGGCTAGGAACGTTTCGGCCACCGCCTTTTTCTCGATGGTCTTACCCTGAGTTGCTGCGCCAAACATATTCATATCGCTACCACCTAGCATGGGCGTCGAGTCGGAGTTCTGTCCGCCGGTGTTTGAGTAAAGCTGGGTGTCGAGCATGATGACTTTCACATTAGGCCGATTTTGGAGAACTACTTTCGACGTGTTCTGATAACCGATATCACCCATCCCGCCATCGCCACCAACTGCCCACACCTTTGGCAATTCAAGAATTTCTTGATCCGTCATTAGTGCGTCGCTGAAGTGCGAGTACTCGTAGTATTCGCGTGATGTGATGATGTCCTGCTTGCGATGGAGCAAAGCATCGGCCAGCCGCTCCGGAATGACTGAACGTCGCCCGTGATCAACAATGAAGCTTTCTCCCAGCAGCCAGCCAATCGTAACGCCGTCTTGGAAGAGCGAATTCATCCAGGGATAGGGGTGGGGATTGTTAGGCGGCGTGGATCCATAAACCGTGTTACAGCCTGTGTGAGCGGTCATCGCCATAACGCACATGCCGTTGGCCAGGCGACCATCAAGCGCCTGAAGCTCTTTGTGATTAAAAGCCTCTTGCCGCATCACGGCCGTGATGGCGCCCACAATTTCCTCATCGGAGATGGATCCGTGCTGCGCGATCCTGGCCCTGGTGTCCATTTCATCTTCGCCACCAAGCCCCATTAGCAAGTGGGCTACGGCCTGGCGGAGCAGCTCGTACTCCTGGGGACTGCGGGCTTTGACCGAGGCAAGCTTCTGGACTCCTGAACTATCGAGTTCAGCTGCCTTGGTCTGGAGACGATCGGCCTTCGCGTGGTAGAGCGAGCGCATATAGGCTTCCGTGGCGGCAGCAATCGCCCGCAGGACACTTTTCTCGCCGCAACCGGCGCAAGCACCGTCGCCGCAGACCATTGCGTCGTAGTTGTGCCGAACCATCAACATGTTGCGCAGGGTAGCCGTCTTGGAATCCTGGGGATGTTCGTCGTTGTAGAGACCCAGGTATTTCGAGGGTGTCGCCGGTAGGAGTCTTAAGAACGCAGTACCGGTCTCATGTTCGGCATTGACTTCCTCGGTCTCTTCAACCATCTTCAGCGCTTCGTGTTCGCCGCATGCGGTGACACAGGCGGCACAGCCTTTGCAGAGATCGGAGACGAATATGGAAAAGATACCGCCGGCTCCCGCCTTCTTTCTTTCCGGAGTGGCAAAGATAGCGTTCACCTTCTGGTAAGCCAGTGGCACCTTGTCAACGATGTTGAAAAACTGTTGCTTGGCCCCTTCCGAGAATCCGTCCACTTCGGCTGTAACCTGACGGATGATCTGCGACAATGGGGTTCCAATATTCCTGCCCACGGCCTCGGACATTTTCTGCCGGGTGCGCTTCTCAATCTCAGGAAGTGACTGCTTCATCTTTCCGCGGTCATCCGGATTGCTGACGTAGAAGTCAATGGCGGTGTGCAAGATCGTTTCCAGGTCTTGCGAACAGTTGGGCAGCGCAGTGTCGGGACACACCGCAATGCACTCCATGCACTGAGTGCAGTTTTCGGGGGTGAAGATGGGCGTCTCCCGGCGGGCGACGTACTTGGACGCGGTGTCACCGGTTCCGGCGGCCATCACTCCGACCGAGGCCAGCGGAGTGGACGGCTGGTTGTATCCATAGCCGGATCGGAACTCGGCGTCGAAGGTCGCGACGCGTGTTACTGGCGTACGCTCTGGCTGTTCGGCGGGTGCCGGATAGGAACGGCATCCGAAGTTGCATCCATCGCCGTTATCGCCGCTGACCGGCAGCAGCGCTACTCCACGCAGGGTGGAGCGATCGGGAGCGTCCAGCTTGCCCACGTTAATTTCCCTCACGCACTCGAAGCCCTGGGTCATGACTTCCATGTTGGAGTTCACGACCGCCTCACCGAGCTGACCAAACTTCTTCACGTACTGCTGATGCACGACTCGTTGAAATTGCTCTGGGGCTATCTTGAATTCTTCAAGCAGCGGCGATACGGCGAAGAAAGCGCCAAGGAAGGCATTGCCTTGCATACGAAGCTGAAGATCAGCGCGGTCGGTTGCCCGGCGTGCGATCCGGAAGCCTGGCAAGGTAAAAACCCGAATTCTCTTCTCCATGACCTGCTTGCGGGCCCAGACCGGCAACCGCGCCCAGGCCGCTTCGCCTTGCTCATCCGACTCCCACACCAGAGAGCCACCTTCGGCGATCCCGGCCAGCGGATTGGTATGGGTGAACGCCTTGGGGTCGCAACACAGCACCACGTTCACATGCCGCAGGTCGCAGTTGACGCGAATCCGCTCTGGTGCCGCCACCAGGAAGTAGGCAGTCGGGGCGCCTTTCTTTTCCGATCCGTACTTGGGATTGGCGCTAACGTGAATGATCTCTTTTGGTTTGCCAAATTCATCCACCATCTGGTCGCGCGCGAAAAGCAGGTCATTGAGATCGCCCAGGATTGCGCCCAGATTTTTGCCGGTCGTGATGGCGCCCCAGCCGCCAATGGAGTGAAAACGAACCGCGACCGCGCCCTTAGGCAGCAGAGACGGCGTCTCGTCCGACTTCACCTCGTACGGATGATCGACTCCTAGCACGAAGTAGGATGTCCCATCGCTGGCATGTCTTCCATCCTTACGGAGCCGAGTGCCGGTGACGAATTCGTATGCGCCGAAGATATGTTCAGGCCGGAAGTCCCGCGATCCGCAGCCGTAAATACCGGAGAAGAGTCGCGGCACCCGGTCTGCGGTAATGGCGGGCAGTCCTGCCGTGGCCGGATGATCGTTATTCTGCACGGCCTTGTTGAGCGCTGTCCGTATGTCACGCCCCATGGGGTTATCGCCGGCCATAGGCTCATCGGTTCGTTCCAACACGATCACATTCTTCTTGCCGGCCAGCGCCGAAACGACGGCAGCCTCGGGGAACGGCCGAATGACATTCAAGTGGATGGAGCCGACCTTTGCACCGCGATGCTCACGCAGGTAATCTACGGCTGCTTCAATATTCTCTGCAGCGGACCCAAGCGATACGAAAACGGTGTCGGCATCACTGCTCTTGTACTGGGTGAGCAGGCCGTAGGATCGGCCGGTCAGTTTGGCAAATTCCGCGTAGGCTTCTTCGAGGAAGCGCATGATCGGTTCGGAGAAATTGTTCCGACGCGCTGCGACTCCTTGCATGTAGTGCTCCTGATTCTGGACTGGCCCCAGAAGCACCGGATTGGTGAGGTCGATCATGCACGGCACGCGACGACGCTTCGGCCCGAACAGGATCCGCTGGCTGTCCGTGGGGCATTCGATGATGTCGTCAGGCGCACCGAGAAACTCCCGAATCAATTCGGGCTCGTGTTTGTAGAAGGTTCTCTCCAGGTGCGATGTGAGGAAGCCATCCTGGCAGTTCATGCCGGGCGTCAGGCTCAGTTCGGCCACGCGCCGCAAGATGAGCGCCTGGTCGGCGGTTTGCTGAGCATCCTTACCGAACAAGATGATCCATCCGGTATCGAGGGCACCATAGACATCGTCGTGCCCGCAGTGAACGTTGAGTGCGTGTTTGGTCAGTGCGCGGGCAACAATCTCGACGACCATCGTGGAACATTTGCCGGGGGCATGGTAATACTGCTCCACGCCATATAACAGTCCCTGGCCGGAGGTGAAATTGACAACTCGCTTCCCGCTCACTGAGAATGCGATGGCACCGCCCTGAGCTGCGTGCTCGCCCTCTGCTTCGATCGCGAGCGTATTTCGGCCGAAAACAGTCAGGCGCCCTTCGGCGTAAGACTGCTGGTACAGTTCGCCCAGTTCCGTCGACGGCGTGATCGGGTAGAACACGCCAGCGTCCGCAATGCGCGTTTCGGTGTGATAGGAGACGAGTTGATTGCCGTTGGCGGTGACCCTTATTCCAGGGTAGCGAAGTGTTGCGGTCATGGCTCTCTCCGCGACCACCTCCCCCACTGAGGCGTCAGTGAGTTTTTCCTATCCGATCCTTCCAGAAATTTTCAAGCAGGTTCCCGCTATTTGCAGTGACAACGGTCACCAGCATCCGTGTCGCTGGCCGCAACGTTCGCTACAGTCAAGCTGATTCCGCCCTAATACTGGAACGATCTGCAATCGTGCCGGAAAATACAACCTCGGTACATGGTGGCGGATGTTCAATAAAAGCGCGGTGACTTGTGAAGCAGGGTCGGCCATTTCGAGTACGTCTAGAATTGCTTGCCGAAGAAGTTAATACACCTAAGCAGCTTCCCAGAATGCCGTGCAATGATAAAGGTGCGAAGGTGATCAGGGTGAGTTTTATCGACCGGGGATACGGCAACTACGTCGCCGTCTTTGTCAAGATGTAGTTTCAGAACCTTGCAACAGCTATCGCAGAGCCAGAAGTATTCCTGGTTGAGCAATCGCCCAGCATTATCGATCACTCGTCCATTGCGAAGCGGATCCAGTTCGAGCCTAAAAAGTCGTCCTTCCGTTAGATAACGGAACGGAGCAGAACACGATGGGGCGGCGCACTTTGATAACATATCGCCTCCATCTTTCGTACCTATTCTGGTTCGCTGGCGACAGCGGTTCAGTGACAGGAAATACCGCCGCGAGTGACTATCGTCACAGGAATCGCTTGAAGTTGCCTTCAACCAGTCCGGAAGTGTCGCCGGCCGCAGTGGCTGCGACCCAACAGGCAATGAAAGGTTCAATCCCGTCTTGTTGCCAGACGTGGTCGAGACGGCCTGCTATCAGGAAACATGCACTACCATCGCTTGAGATTTCGCCCATTGGCAGGTGGTTTGCGAAAGCTAGCTATCGCCCTCAGTCTGGTCGGCGGCGAAAGCAAATGGCCAGCAACCCCTCACGGATCCTGACAATGGGTTGCAATTGTTTGGCTCAGTACACTCCGCCGTGTCCGGTTGCATCTTGTGCACTGACGCGCTTGGTGATTTCGTTACGCACATCCCACAGCGCCCTGTAGAGGGGACACTCCATGCGCTGCTTCAGGACCTCGACTGGCGTTCCCATGGTTCCGACAACGCCACCCCCGATAATGCGCTGCGCCAGCTTAAGGTGGGCGTAGCGGAAGAGTTGGATGTGCTCGTCATAGTCAACCAGCTCTTCC
>CAZDYZ010000709.1:0-2608 GCA_964509525.1 uncultured Acidobacteriaceae bacterium | reverse complement strand
TTGGGCATTTCCCAGGATGATCTGCGCGACACAAAGGGATTTCTGCGCGAATACGGCGTAACCTTCTCGGTAGTGGTCGATGACCGCGCGTATGCAGTCTCCAACGCATACCGGTTGACCAACGTGCCTACCATCTTCTATATCGCAGAGGACGGTGAGATTGAAATTTCCTGTGCAGGTTGGTCCAAGGCTGACATGGAAGTGATCAACCGGAAGCTGGCCGAACATCGCCGGCAAAAGCCCGTGCCACTGTGGCACAAAGGCGAAGATATTCCGGACTTTCGCGCGGGTTGAGGGTCCAAGAACTGATCCGCGGTTCGTGGATCGACTTTACTTGAGCAGCTCCTGGGCGCTCTCCATTGCGTAGCCGAGTACGCGACCAGGAAGCACACCCAGATAGATCGTGGCGATCAGACTGATCGCCAATCCTATTCCCAGGGCGGCGGGAATATGCGCCACCGGAGCTTCGACGTGCTCGTCGTACATGTACATGTAGATGATGACGCGGAGGTAGTAGTACGCGGCGATGCCACTGTTGATGACAGCGATGATCGTCAGTCCGAGCAGGTGTGCCTGCAATGCCGCAGAGAAGACGTATAACTTGGCAAAAAATCCTCCAGTTACGGGAATGCCGATCAACGAGAGCAGGAACATCGTCAGAATCGCGGCCAGCAGGGGCGAGCGGCGACCCAGTCCGGCGTAGTCGTCGAGCGTGACGTATTTTTCATCCGTCGAGGCAAAGTGGCTGACGACGGCAAAGGCGCCGACATTCATGGCCGCGTAGGAAGCGGCATAGAAAATCGCGGCCGAGATGCCAACCGGCTGCGCGGCTGCGAAAGCTACCAACAGATATCCCGCATGCGCAATCGATGAATACGCGAGCAAGCGCTTTACGTTCTGCTGCACCAGGGCAGCAATGTTGCCCAGACACATCGAAAGAACAGCCGCTACCCACACCATCCAGAACCAGCCCGGAGCATCTGTGGCAAACAAAACGCGCAGCAGGACCGCAAAAGCCGCAGCCTTTGGCCCCGTGGACATGAGGGCAACGACGGGAGCGGGGGAGCCTTCGTAGACGTCAGGTGTCCACACGTGGAATGGCGCGGCCGATACCTTGAAGCCCAGCCCCACGAACATCAGTCCCACGGCCAGATACGCCAACGCAGACTTCTGCGTTGCCAGGTAATGTGCGATGCCGTACACGTTGGTGGTTCCCGTGGTGCCGTAGATCAGTGCGACTCCGTAGAGGAAGAACGCGGTCGCAAAGGAGCCCAACAGGAAATATTTCAGCGATGCCTCGGCACTCTCGGCAGCACGGCGCCGTATTCCCGCCAGAACGTAAGTCGCGATTGACGAGATCTCCAGCGCGATAAAGATCAGTACCAATTCGACCGCCGCCGACATCAGCATCATGCCAACCGCACCGAACAGGATCAGCCCGTAGTACTCGCCGGAGCGCACGCCTTGCACCCGGAGGTACTCATATGAGGTGAGGATGACAACCAGGGCGGTCAGCAATACAACGAAGTGGAAGAAAACGCTGAAGGTGTCCACGCGGATCGTGTGATAAAACGCGCTGCCGTAATAGCCAGTCTGGTAAACCGTGGCCATCAGACCTGCAAGCACGCCGATCAGGGCGAGCATGCCCGACGGCTTCGTGGAACCTTGTTCGGGCAGAACCGGGTCCACCAGCATGACGATGATGCCAAACACGCTCAGCACTAGCTCGGGAAGGATGCGGACAAAATCAACACCCGGAATCATCGTCCCTCCGCCTCCACTTCATTCTGGCCAAAACCAGCCCGTAATGGGGATCCCGGTGCATAAGTGGCAGCGGGCACAGTCGCCTGAGTTGCCGTGGAGAATTGCTTTAGAGCCGCAGATACCGAAGGGTGAATGGAATTGAGCCAGAGCATAGGGGCGACACCCATCACCAGCGCCGCAATGGCCGTCGGCCAAAGGGAAATACGCTCACGGGCGTCAAGGTCCTTCAGATGGGCGTTTGCCGGGTTAGTCACGTTGCCGTAGAACACGCGCTGGTACATCCAGAGGAGATAGCAGGCACTCCAGATTACGCCCGTTCCAGCCAGAATGCCGTAAAGCTGCTTGGCCTGAAAGGCGCCGCTTAAGACCATAAACTCGCCGACGAACCCATTCAGCAGCGGCAGGCCGATCGACGAGAGCATGATGAAGGCGAAAAACGTGGCATACACAGGCATCGGGGTGGCCAGCCCGCTGTACTCGGTAATGTCGTAGGTATGACGCCGGTCGTAGATCATGCCCAGCAACATGAACAGCGCACCAGTGGAGACACCGTGGTTCAGCATCTGGTACACGGCGCCGTCCATGCCAATCTGGGTAAAGCTGAAGATACCCAGCACCACAAATCCAAGGTGGCTGACCGAGGTGTAGGCGACGAGCCGCTTGATGTTGGGCTGCACCATGGCAACGAGAGCGCCATAGATGATGCCAATGATTGCCAGCGCAACGATCCAGGGGGCGTTGCGCCGCGCTTGCTCGGGAAACAGTTCGAGGTTGAAGCGCAGCAGACCGTAGGTGCCCATCTTCAGCAGGACGCCTGCCAGCAGAACCGAGCCTGCGGTGGGAG
>CAZDYZ010000708.1:0-1580 GCA_964509525.1 uncultured Acidobacteriaceae bacterium | reverse complement strand
AACGCACGACTTTCGCCTTATGGCGACTCGCAGGCGGATTCGCCTCGTTGCGCCCTGTGATGTCTGGTCATACTGGGTGGCAGTATAAGCTGGGGTAAAGAGGCCCAGCCCATCGCAATTTGTGTGTGTGCGCCGTGCGTCGCACGGAATTTTCGGTAGAGACAGGGTTCTGCAACCTAGCTACCGGGCAGGTTGTGCCTATTCCAATTCGATACAAAGAGACTTGCAGTGGAGCAGGTCCATTCCCCACGCAATACAACGGATGCAAGAAATAGAAAGCGATCGGCGCCGTCCGGCAGTGGACAGTTGGCGAAGCCCCGTTATAACTGCTATTCAGTCAACCGTCCCACGATCTCCAGGATCTCCGACTCGGCGAGAATGCGACCGGACCGCTTGGCCAACTCCATGATTGCCTGCACGATTTCGGGACTGTTCGGGAGACTTCGAGAGCTCAGATAGCAGACGACGTTAGAGGCACCGGACATGTGCCCTACTTCGATTTCCTGCGACCTTCCAATCCATGCAGCCGGAACGCCCGAATAAACCCGGTCAGCCAGCCACGCGTCGCCTTTCTTGTGGGCTTTAATGACGGCAGAGGCGTGGACCCCGGTTGCGGTGCGAAAGGCGTCGCGGCCGACGATGGGCATGTTAGTTGGCATTGGAACTCCGGTTGCAGATGCAACCAGCTGCACATAACCCGGCAAGCGCGAAAGATCGTCGTTGCGCACACCCAGCAGTTTGAGATTCACCAGGAGCTGCTCCATGGGAGTGTTGCCCACTCGCTCGCCGACGCCAAGGGCCGTCCCGTGGACCCGCGTGACACCGGCCTCGATCGCCGTAAGGCTGTTAGCCAGGTCCAGACCGCGATCGCGGTGACCGTGCCAGTCAATGCCAACCTCAACGTCAAGCTTCTTTACCAGTGTTCTCACCCACGATACTAGGTTCCACACACCTTGCGGAACCGCCGCGCCGCAGGTATCACACAGGCAGAGACGCTTAGCTCCGGCTTCCACCGCAGTGGTCAGAAGGACGCGGAGATGCTCGGGCGACGAGCGGACTGTGTCTTCAGTGACGTACATCACTTCAAGGCCTTCACGCACCGCGAAGCGAATTGCCTCCCGAGTGAAGCGGACAATGTCGGACAACTCCCACTCTTCCGCGTACTGGCGAATCGGACTGCTGCCGATGAAGACGCACGCCTCGATCGGCACACCCGTCAGTTGTGTGACCTCCGCAATCGGCTGAATGTCCACCATCAGCGTTCGTGCAGCGCAGTTGGGACGGATACGCATTCGCTGCTCGGAAATCTCGCGGCATAGGCGCAGGACAGCTTCACGCTGGTGCGCCCCGGCCCCCGGCAAGCCCACGTCGGCCGACTCGATGCCCAGGCTCTCCATGAGATGGAGCAGCTCAACTTTCGTTTCCAGTGGAGGATCATTGACGGACGGACTCTGCAGGCCATCGCGCAACGTCTCATCATCGAGCATGACGTGATGCGGAAAATGCGCTTTGCGAGGGCCGGCCTCGGCCCAATCGTAGATGAGTGCTGCTTCTTCGCCTGGATTCATCATGGTGTACCG
>CAZDYZ010000707.1:0-4488 GCA_964509525.1 uncultured Acidobacteriaceae bacterium | reverse complement strand
CTCAGCATCGGTCCCTCCCGGACCTTGTCGCATTTCCAGCTCTCGAGCCACCAGTGGCTGCCAGTACTCCTCCTCTGCGCGTGCCAATTCCGCCGTGTCGCTCAGCACCTGACGGACGTTCCCGTTGTACTCGTGCTGCAGAAGTGGTAGCAACTCGTGACGTACGCGATTGCGTGCCAGGTGCATGTCGGCGTTACTCTCGTCTTCACGCCAGCTCTGGTCGAGCGCGGAAAGGTAAGTCTGCACCTGGGCGCGAGTGATGCTGAGCAGCGGGCGCACGATGCGAACCTTGTCCGCACTGCGAACTCCTGCGCGAGAGCTCGTGCTGGTTCTGACCTCGAGGCTGGGATAGATCCCAGCCAATCCCCTTGTTCCCGCTCCGCGTAGAAGCTTCAGCAATACAGTTTCGGCTTGATCATCAAGCGTATGTGCGGTGGCCACGGAATCGAACGTCTGTTCGTGAGCCACCCGCTTGAGCCACGCGTAGCGCAACTCCCGTCCCGCGGCTTCGACGCTTAGCTTGTTGTTGAGGGCATGAGTATGAACGTCGGCATTGCCAGAGAAGAATTCCAGTCCATATTCACGCGCCAAACCAGCAACGAACGCTTCGTCAGCTTCCGAATCCTTGCCCCGCAACCCATGATTAAAATGTGCTACCGCGAGTACGACGCCCAGCTCCGAGCGTAGCTCCAGCAAAGCGCGAAGCAACGCAACTGAATCGGCGCCACCGGACACGGCCACGGCCACGCGATCGCCTGCCTGCATCAGCCCTCGTTTGCGAATATAGCTGAGAACCTCGGAACGCACCCCACCATGGTAAGACAGGCGATACATTTGAACTACAGAGGTATGAAAACCTTCCATTTCCGTGAGAGCACCTTGATTTACACGAACAACTCCGGATCGGTCTGCACCAGGCGATGCAACTGGTCAGCCCACAGCGGCTCCAGCGCATTCATTCTGGCGATACCCGTCTTTGCTGCCATCGCGTGTTGCATCTTGATTGGGGTCGGCGTGAATCCGGTGGCGCGCGCCGCAGCTGCAACCGAGAGATTGCGCGCCGCCATGCCTTCTAGCAGCATCATCGCAAAAAGCGCCATCTGCACGTTTGGTCCGCTAGTGACGGCGCCGTGGTTAGGCAGAATCACCGCGCGATGCCTGCCCACTGCTTCAGCCGTGGAGTGCAAGCGCTCTTCTTCCGAGGCAAGGCCGGAGTAATCTTCTTCGACGACAGCAACCTCACCTGCCAAAACACAGCTTTCCTGATCGTAAATCTCGGGTACTTTGCGCAGCGTGCTGAAGGTTACCGTCGCAGGAGGATGGGTATGCAGCGCGCAAACCAGCTCCGGGTTATGGCGATGGATGATGCCGTGCAGTTCGACGGTTTCATTTACGCGTGCATTCTTCTGTGGCGTATGGTCCTCGATGATGTTGCCCCGGAAGTCAAGCGTGAGGATGTCGTGCGGTACCAACGTGCCGAACGACGGCCCGAAGCGGTTCATCAACATGCGATCGGGCCCTATCATGACGCTTATGTGTCCGGCATTGGCCACGCTCAGCCCCGCGCGAAACAGAATGCGTGCCGCACAACACATGTCGAACTTGAATTGATGAATGTTGATGAGTGGCTTAGGTTGGGCTGCCATGAGAAAACCCCCGATGAGGCTGCATTGTACCGGATTGCCATTGATGGAATGCAGGTAGACATAGCCTACAACGCCAGTAAGCGGTGCGCGCAAGCCGGACGGCGACGCCAGCAGCTAGGGTCGTGTGTCGGGCACGGTAATCGCCCGAAACATATGCGGCAACGCCTCAGAGACGATCATCGCGGCCACGATGAGCGCGCCGCCCACCCCCTGCCGCAGCGTCATCGGCTCCTTCAGCCAGAAGACGCTCAGCAGCGCTGCCACCACCGGCTCCAGGCTAAACAGCACCGCCGATTCGGTCGGGCCAAGCCGCGTCTGGGCGGTTGCCTGTCCCCAGAATGCGAAAACCGTCGAAAAAAAAGCCAGGTAAAGGGTCGCGAGCCAGACTGGCCAGTGGGACAGCGCCGCAATAGCGTTCTGCAATCCATACGGCGCCGGCAGAAACGCCGTAACCAGCACGGACGCAACGCCGCAGGTCGCCACCTGCGAACTCGCCAGTAGCCACGCATTAGAGCGTCGGGCAAATACGCCCATCAACACAATGTGTACACCGCACAGGATGGCGCATAGGAGGATCTCGAGGTCACCACGGTTCCAGCCGCTCGACCACCTTCCTGGCAGATGAACCAGCAGATACAGTCCGCAAGCCGCAATCACTGCGCCCAGTGCCGAAGGGAGCTTCAGCGTCTGGCCGATGACCACCGCAACCAGCGGAGTGAACAAGACATACATACCGGTTACGAAGCCGGCCTTTGCCGTAGTGGTGAAGCGCATACCATCACTCTGCAGCCAGAAGATAACCACCAGCACGAGCCCCAGCCAGATGCCATGCAGCACACCGTCGCGGGCGGTTGGAATGCGTTTGGCGCGAATCACCACGAACATCAGCAGACCAGCGAGGGGGAAACGGATGCTCATCAGCGCGCCCACGGAGAGGCCGCCGTCTAGGACGAGACGTGTCATGGGAATGCCGAGCCCCCATACCATCGCCACCGAGGCAATGACGAGCACGGCGGCGGGGTGGGAGATTTCGGACTGCGCACGATTTGCTGTCATGGGCAAGAGAAGGATTCAGCCGCGGATTACGCGAATAAGAACGAATCAAGATTGGCGCACCAATCCAGTCCAGTTCAAGGTCGGGAACCGATCGAAGGTCGAGGTCTCCGGTCAGCAGAGGGCAATGCTAGTTCTGCGCCAGCGCCGCGGCGAATGCGTCTGCATGGGCATCGGGTATTGTCCTTTCAGGAGGGCCGCATCCCAGATCTCATCGACGGTTGGCACGTCGATGGTTGCAGGTAGCGTTGTTGATAACTCCCTCCATGACTCCGCGAGCGCCTCGCTGTGCTGCTTGGGAAGGCAGGAATATACCTGGCCCAGATTGATGGCATTCATGAAGAGCCGTATAACGCCAACCTCTGATTCGACGAGAAGGTTAGCAACGGCATCACTGGCAGGGTGCCTTCCGCTGATCCACACCAGAATGGCCCCCAAATCAAAAACGCGAGTCTTCACGCCCGCGCTCCTCCTTCTTGCAAGACCCGAACTTCTCCATAAGGTCAGTGCCGCCTGCACCTCGAAGCTTTCTCCAGGCAGCCCTTAGATCCCACAATTTCGTGCCCACGCAACACTTCCAGCGATAGCTTCGAGCCCCTCGGTAAGGTTGATGGCTTTCCGCGGTGGCTTGGGGATTGCAATTTGCCCTTTCGATGATACTGTAACCTACTCCATAGACGTATCTTACCGCCTGTAAGCCAATCCCCTTTGCACCCCCCCGACTCGCCGCGATCCAGGACGTCGGATTCGCATTGCTGTCGGGTTAGACTTGCGTTCTATGGTGACATGCCTCGTCGCATGAATCTGGTCTTACCCAGCGGATCTGTATTCTGGTCCCCATTTGAACGGGCAATTGTCCGCCTCAAGGGACGGAGAGAAAACGGTCACACGTGACTGTCTCTGCTGATTACAGCGTAGCTGACTTCGTCTCGATCAGCCCCTTCACTCTTTCCACGAATGCCTCTACCTTCACCGACCCTTCGGCCTTGTCCTGGCCGCGGACGCGCACGTTGACTTCGCCGGCCTCCAGCTCCTTGTCGCCGACGACGAGTTGGAATGGTACTTTCTGCAGCGCATGTTCGCGGATCTTGGCGTTCATCTTTTCATTGCGCAGGTCAACATGTACGCGGACGCCGGCGGCCTTTAGCTGGGCGCCGACTTCGTTGGCGTAGGATTGGTGCCTTTCGCCGATGGGTACCACCACCACCTGCACCGGCGATAACCACACCGGGAAGGCTCCCGCGTAATGCTCAAGCAGCACCCCGAAGAAGCGCTCCTCCGACCCGTAGAGCGCGCGGTGCACCATTAGGGGCTGGTGGCGCTTGCCGTCCTCGCCTACGTACTCCAGGCCGAAGCGCTCGGGCAGGTTGAAGTCGAACTGCACGGTCGAGAGCTGCCATAGGCGGCCAATGGCGTCCACTAACTTGATGTCGATTTTCGGCCCATAGAACGCAGCCTCGCCGGGAATCAACTTGTACGAGATGTCGCGCCGTTGCAGGACGTTCTTCAGCGAGACCTCCGCCAGTTGCCACTGCTCATCGCGGCCTATGAAGTTCTTGCGGTCGTTCGGGTCCCAGGTCGAGAGTTCCACCTGATACTGCTCGAAGCCGTAGGTGTGCAATACCGCGAGCGCGAAGTCCATGCAGCCGCTGATCTCGTCCTCGATCTGCTCTGGCGTGCAGAAGATGTGGGCGTCGTCCTGGGTGAAGCCGCGTACGCGCAGCAGACCGTGCATCACGCCCGAACGCTCGTAGCGATACACCGTGCCCAGCTCGCCCAGGCGCACTGG
>CAZDYZ010000706.1:0-1988 GCA_964509525.1 uncultured Acidobacteriaceae bacterium | reverse complement strand
CTCAGTGAGAGCCCGGCTGAGTTGCGGCAAGAAATCTTAAGATCTGTCCGCGGGTTCGATGGGTTCTTGATTGCTTACCAGGATCGTTTTGGAGGAGAAGATAATGCGAAGCATTTTGCGGATTTCCGCGCGGCGAGTCCGGGAGTACTTTGGGAGGTCCGGCCAATTACCGAAATTCCGGAAAGCCACTACATGTTCGGACGTCGAGAGTCGGGGGCGGCCGTCCGGGAGATCTTGTTGCCAGAGGCTAGCGGCAAGTCGCAGTCAAATTGCTGCGGTTCGAGCGACGCTCGCGGTGGAGCGAAGCTCTGAACGGACGAAGTGCTTCGGCCGCCGTGTCCAGAGCTACAAAGGAATTGCAGGAAAGCCTCTCCCTTTTCATTTCTAGGCCTTCACCCGCACCACGCCCTCTATCATCATCTCGTACTCGCCGGATCAACAGCAGAACCTAACTGTCTGCGGCTAGGATTGATCCGGGGCGTTCAAATGTCAGCGACGTTGGATAGTAAAGACTGATCTCCAGTGGCGAGCGTCACAAGCCAGATAACACTCAAGAAAGGATCCCTCCTCCGGCGTGCTGGGGGAGAGTTTTCGCTGATCGTCATCGGCGAAGTCACTGCCGTTCTGGGGAACCTTGCCGGTGTGCGAATACTTACCGGGCTTCTCAGTCCGCGCGACTATGGAGAATTGGCTTTGGCGATGACCGCGGCGATGTTGACCAACCAGCTGATTTTCGCACCAATTGGAAACGCTGCAGGCCGCTTCTTCGCCCCAGCCCGGGAAGCGAGAAAGCTGCACAGTTACGGAGTGGCTTTAGGCAGTCTTGTGGCGGGCGGTGCTGTGCTCGCTGGAGTGTTGGCAGTCGTGGTTTCAGTGGTGTTGGGCAGTCTTGGCTATGCCCACTGGAGGTGGTTTGTCATTTCGGCATTTTCATTTGCGATCTTCTGTGGCGCCAATGACATTGCCAATGGGGTTCAATGCGCCGCGCGGCAGCGTGCTGTGGTGGCGCTGCACGCTGGCGCGGCGCCGTGGTGCCGATTCCTGATTGCTGCAGCGCTCCTTGAGACGATCGGAAGAGACGGTGTAGTGGCAATGGCTGGCTACGCGATTGCGATGGGGCTTGTCGCATGCTCCCAATGGGCGTTTGGAAGGGGGCTGCGTGAAGCCGCGATTCCGGACGTGGATCATCCGATGGTGTGGAGAGGACGGCTTTTGCAATTCGCATGGCCGTTCATGACATGGGGCGTTTTTACATGGGCACAGCAGGCGTCCGATCGCTGGGCGCTGGGGATGCTCGCGTCAGCAAAAGCGGTTGGCCTGTACGCCGTCGTTTTCCAACTCGGGTATTATCCCATGTCCTTCATAACGAATCTCCTCGTGCAATTCGTCGCTCCCATTCTTTACGAACGTGCAGGTGATGCTTCTGATCCAAAGCGCTTGAACGACGCCCGGCATACCAACCGAAAGCTCGTGGTTGTATCCGTTGTCGTCACTGCTGCTGCATTTCTTCTCCTGATTCCTCTTCATCCACTCATCTTCCGCCTATTCACCGCACCAGCGTACACGTCCGTCTCATACCTCTTTCCCTGGCTCGTCCTCAGCGGGGGCCTGTTTGCAGCTGGCCAACTAGCGTCACTAGATTTCCTAAACTCACTGAATACGCATCGGCTGATCTTGCCAAAAATCGCGACTGCCCTCATTGCTGTCTTGCTGAATTTTGCTGGAGCATACCGTTACGGTCTCAGCGGAGTCGTCGCGGCCAATGTGATATTCTCCTTTCTCTATCTTTTCGCGATGCTTTGGATGACGCACATGACTGAAGGCCAGCTCGCAGCAGAATAAGATAGTGAGAACATATCTAAAGCGTTCTTTAGTATCTCCAAAGGCGCACCTGCGTCGCCGGCAACGATTCCTCAAACATACCAACGCCGTTGGGGCCGAGTCCGCGTCGTCAAGAGAATCGCGTTCGCTTGTGGCATTAGCGCTCG
>CAZDYZ010000705.1:0-5739 GCA_964509525.1 uncultured Acidobacteriaceae bacterium | reverse complement strand
ATCCGCAACAGTTTTCTGAGTTGATGGAGCAACTGCGAATAATTGCTCCGGCGGTGGGGCGGACGATCGGATAATTCCAAGACTCGCTCAAGCGATGACGATTCGACAGATCACGATCTTGGGCACGGGGTTGATCGGCGGCTCCTTGGGACTCGCCCTTCGCCAGCGGGGCTTTGCCGGCACGATTGTGGGCTGTGATAAGCCAGAATCGGTTGACAAAGCCCTCGCTCGCGGGGCGATCGATCGCGGAGAAACCGACATCGGTGAGGCAGCGCGAAACAGCGATATTGTGATTTTCGCTACCCCGGTCGGCACTATTCTTTCTCTCATCGAGCGTCTCGCGCCAACGCTTCCCCCCAGTACGCTCATTACGGATACTGGCAGTACCAAGCAACGGATTGTAGAACGCGCTCGGCTGATATTCGGTGCGGCAGCGGGAGTGCGCGTGCTGCCCGGGCACCCTATGGCGGGCAAAGAGCAGTGCGGGATCGAACACGCAGATGCCGAGTTGTTTCGCGACGCGGTTTGGTTGGTTACTCCCATTGGCGTCAATCAACCGTACACCCCGCGTCAGCAAGAGTACGTTGACCTGCTGCAATCCCTCGGGACACACGTTGTGGCGATCGATCCGGAGCGGCACGACCGGCTCTGCGCCTGGATAAGTCATTTGCCACAAATGATGGCGACTGCACTCGCTTCGATGTTGCGCGAAGAATTGGGAGACGACGAGGTGGTCATGCAGATCGGTGGTCGGGCGCTGCGCGAGATGACTCGGATTGCACACAGCCCTTACTCGATGTGGCGTGATATTGCGATGACCAACAACCAGAACCTAGAAGAGGCGCTGCTGCGATTCGAACAACAGTTGAACTATCTGCGGGAAAACCTGTGCGGTCCTGGCTTACGGGAGCTGTTCACGTGCGCTAACCAGTTTGGCCATAAGCCTGCGACGCAGCGGGATGACGCTGCAGGTTAGCTGCTCCGGTACAATTCGAAATTTCCAATTAGAGAACTCCTATGGCAATGAACAAGGTAGTTGCGAATGCCGATGAAGCTGTCCACGACATCAAAGATGGTGACACCGTCATGCTTGGGGGCTTCGGGCTATGCGGCATTCCCGAGAACCTCATCCGCGCACTGGTTAAGAAAGGCGTGAAAAACCTGCACACGATTAGTAACAATGTGGGTATTGATGATGCGGGATTAGGGCTGATGCTCGCCGCTGGACAGATCAAGTCACACAAAGGAAGCTACGTGGGCGAGAACCGGCTGCTGGAAGAGATGGTGCTGGCTGGCCGCATTGATCTGGAATTGATTCCCCAGGGTACGCTCGCCGAGCGCATCCGGGCTGGCGGAGCAGGCATTCCTGCCTTCTATACGCCCGCGGGATTTGGCACAGTAGTGGCTGAGGGCAAAGAGACCCGAGAGTTTGACGGAAGATCATATGTGTTGGAGCGGGCGCTGACAGCGGACTTCGCCCTCGTTAAGGCCTGGAAGGGCGACCGCTGGGGCAACTTGGTGTATCGCAAGACGGCGCAGAATTTCAACCCCATGATGGCGACCGCTGCAAGAATAACGATCGCCGAAGTCGAGAATCTAGTCGAGTCGGGCGAGATCGATCCCAACCAAGTGCACACGCCCAACGTTTACGTCCATCGCATCTTCCAGGGCTCGGATTACGAGAAGCGCATCGAGCGGCGGACGGTACGGATAACGTAGTTGCGCACCGTGGAAATCAGGAGATCCCATGTCAACAAGTCCATTACCTGACAGGAAGAAAAAAGACGCAGAGAAACGCGATCGCATTGTTCGGCGCGTGGCTCGCGAATTGCGTGACGGGTTCTATGTGAACCTCGGAATTGGCATGCCCACCTTGGTAGCCAACTGCGTCCCTCAGGGGATGGAAGTGGTGTTGCAAAGCGAAAACGGCATGCTGGGCGTCGGGCCATATCCTCTGGAAGGCACAGAGGACGCAGACCTGATCAACGCCGGAAAGGAAACGGTAACCGAAATCCCCGGCACAGCCTATTTCTCCAGTGCTGAATCGTTCGCCATGATTCGCGGGGGGCACGTTGACCTGAGCGTTTTGGGCGCAATGGAGGTAGATGAAGAGGGCAACCTCGCCAACTGGATGATTCCGGGCAAGATGGTTAAAGGCATGGGCGGAGCCATGGACCTGGTGGCTAGTGCCAGGCGCGTCATCGTGGCCATGGAACACACGACAAGGGAAGGTGCACCGAAAATCCTGAAGCGTTGCACGCTGCCGATCACAGGCCTGCGCGTAGTGTCGACTATCGCGACCGAGATGGCGTGGATTCAAGTAACTCCAAGCGGCTTGGTGCTGCAAGAGATGGCACCTGGACTGACCGTCGAGGATGTACAACGCGCTACTGAAGCGCGGCTTATCGTCAGCCCCGAGCTGAAGGCAATGGCGTCCTAAGACCTTGGGGTTGCCAGTTCCAAATCAGGAAAACAGAGATACCAAGTCACTATTACTGTGTGATGTGGGTCGCTGACGGCGCCCACGGAGCCAGTCATATTGAATGGTTGTATAGAGTGAGATTTTGGAAAGAAGGCCGTTATGTGCTCACGTATGTTCCGCCTAGGGGCGGTTCTTGTAATGATTGGTTCGCTTTCATTTGCAACGCAGAACAGTTCCGGTTCTCAGTCAGCTTCGGCTTCATCCCAGGGGGCCAAGTCCGAGGTCAAGAAGGTTGCTCCTCCCTACACCGATCCGTCGTCGGGCAAAGAAATGTACGTGGCGTACTGCGCGTCCTGCCATGGAACTGACGGAAAAGGGAATGGCCCAGTAGCGGCTGTGTTGAGGACACCCCCGACCGACCTCACGCAGCTAGCGGCAAAGAATGGAGGCAAGTTTCCTGACGCCCATATTGCCGAGATCATTAAGGGCGACTCTATGACGGCAGCGCACGGAAACAAGGAAATGCCGGTCTGGGGACCAATCTTCTTGCAAATGGGGCAACATGACACGGCGCAGGTGCAATTGCGGATCCGTAATCTGACAAGGTATCTGGCAACGCTGCAGCAGAAGTAGTTTGATTCGCTAACACGGTGTGCGCCAGCACAACGTCGTTACGTTTCACCTTGTTGGAGATTTACGTGCATTCCGGTCTGCGAGGGCTGTTTCAACTGGCGGTTGAACGGCCCTGATCGGTGATCTACAGAAAGCAAAGGGTGATATCAGCCAATCATCGGTTTCGTTGACACTCGGCCTCGGGGCCTGTTAGGTTTAGTAGTTCTGGTAGCAGCCTTGCGCCCTCAGTGCGTCTTCAGTAGGCATTCACGAACACACCATGGACACTACTCTCAAGCAAGTAGGCGAATTACTGCTCGGAGCAGTTCCGACCGTCTGCCTTCTGCTGCTGCTTTATGCCATTTATAACTTGCTGTTGCGTAAACCGCTGATGCGGATATTGAAGGAGCGTCATGCGCGTACTGAAGGGGCTGTCCTGAAGGCCCGTGCCGATGTGGCGGCTGCGGAAGCTAAGACCCAAGATTACGAGAACCGCCTGCGCGAAGCTCGCATTGCTATTTATAAGGCGCAGGAAACGCGCCGGCAGAAGGCGCAACAGGCCCGCGCCGAAGCACTGGCGGACGCCCGAGCCCGAGCGCAACAGCAAATCCGCGAGGCTCGCTCTGCCATTGAGCAGGACATGAGCGCTGCGCGCAGCGGGTTGCAGGCCGAAGTCGATAGGCTGGCGTCCGAGATCATACGCACCATTTTAAGGCCAACCAGTGGGGCTTCCGCGATCGGTGGTCGACCGTGATCCGGATGAAGACATGTCGCTTCGCTCTAAGCATGTTGTGGATTTGCCTGGCGATGGGCATTGTTGCCGCACAAGAGTCAGCGGCTTCTGCCTCGTCCTCCGCTGCTCAGTCTGGGCAGAAAGGTCAATCGGCGGCTGACCAGCAGAATCCACCAGAGAATCCCAATTCTGAATTTGGCGAGGAACTTTCAAAGACCTCCCATGAAGCAGCCGCAGAAGCCGGCAAGCGAGATGCGAAAGCAGCCATGGAATTGACGGCGGAGCATTCGCCGGTAGTGAGCTGGATAGGGCGGCTAATCAAGGTTAGTCCGAAACAGGCGTACGTCCTTTCGCTGATCATCAACTTCGGAATCCTGGTCTGGTTCTTCTGGATGCTGCTGAGGGCAAAGCTCCCGCAGATGTTTCGCGACCGTACAGCGACTATTCAGAAAGGCATCCTGGAGGCGCAGGCCGCCAGCGGCGAAGCAGCGCGCCGATTAAAGGATATTGAGGCGCGTCTGGCGAAACTGGACAGTGAGGTCGCTGAGATTCGAGCCACGGCCGATAGGGAGGCCGTAGCTGAAGAAGCGCGAATCCGCGAGGCAGCGGAAGAAGACAAACGCAAAGTCGTGCAAACCGCTGAAACCGAGATCGCTGCTATAGCCCGCAACGCTCGCCGCGAATTGAAGATCTATGCCGCTTCGCTGGCCGTAGATATGGCGTCGCGCAAGATCCGAGTCGATGAGGATACCGATCAGGCGCTGGTGCGTGAGTTTGTTGACCAGCTTAGAGGGGAGCGAAAGTAACGATGGCGGCAGTTTCCAGCCGATACGCCCGCGCCTTGGTCGAGGTGGTGCTCGAACAGGGGATCGACGCTGATGTGGCTCGGGAGCAGTTGGACTCGATTGCGGAGGCGGTTGGGGAGAGCGTCGAGTTGCGCCGGGTGTGGGAGTCGCCGGCAGTTCCCGCAGAACAAAAGCGGGCGGTGCTGGACGGCATTGTGGGCCAGATCCATGCGTTCCAGGCCATCCGGAACTTCATGGCAGTTCTGATCGATCATCGGCGGATCCCGATACTGGACGAGATCAGGCGGCAGGTCGCGGTTGAACTGGACGCGCAATTAGGTCTGGTAGAGGCGGAAATCTCCAGCGCCCGCCCGCTTTCGGGGGAAGAGAAACGGGAACTGGAATCTCAGGTGCAGCGCTTAACGGGCAAGAAGGTGCGGGCGCATTACGCTTCCGACCCGGGGCTTTTGGGAGGAGTCAGGGTGCGGGTGGGCAGCACGATCTATGACGGTTCGGTACGCGGGCAGCTGGAGAAGATGAAACAGGAGCTCAGCACCGCCTAGGGGGCAGCATCAGAGATTAAGCGAACGTAGAAACGGAATTTTTATGGCGCAGATCAAAGCAGACGAGATTACGAAGCTGATTCGAGAGCAAATCGACCATTACGAATCCAAGATTGCGGTGGACGAAGTGGGCAGCGTGATGTCGATTGGGGACGGCATTGCCCGTGTTTACGGGCTGGACAAGGTCATGGCGGGCGAGCTGCTCTCGTTTCCCCACAACGTGGCAGGCATCGCCATGAACCTGGAAGAAGACCAGGTAGGCGTGGTACTGCTGGGCGAATATACCGAAGTGGAAGAAGGCGACGAAGTGAAGCGCACCGGTCGCATCATGAGTGTGCCGGTGGGCGATGCCATGATCGGGCGAGTGGTCAATTCCCTGGGCCAGCCCATCGACGATAAGGGTCCGATTACCACGGAGCATTTCAATCCGATCGAGCGGCTGGCGCCCGGGGTGATTGACCGCCGTCCGGTGAAAGAACCGATGGCCACCGGATTGAAGGCCATCGACTCCATGATTCCCATCGGCCGCGGGCAGCGGGAATTGATCATCGGTGACCGGCAGACGGGCAAGACGGCTCTCGCCCTGGACACCATCATCAACAGCCGAGGGCGGGAGCTGATTTG
>CAZDYZ010000704.1:0-3320 GCA_964509525.1 uncultured Acidobacteriaceae bacterium | reverse complement strand
TCCGGTGCAAAACAAGCGCCCCCGCGTGTCCCATCAGCTCCTCATAAGGTCCCACGACCTCGACGTCGTGGCCGGCCGCTCTAAGCTGCGCAATGAGCCTGTCGCCAAGCCGGCACTCCACGCGAAGGTTTGTGACCGCGCTTCCCCAGTTCCGGCCCAGAAGCCAGCGCGGAGCTGAGATTGCATCCCTCAACCCTTCGCCGAACATTGCGTACCGCGTGAAGACCGCAGCCTGGGTTTGCGGCTGACCATCGCCGCCCATGGCGCCATAGGGCATGATGCGCCCGTCATCGAGAAAGGCCATCAGCGGCTGAATCGTGTGGAACGGCCTCCGGTGAGGCATAAGCGGGTTGGAAGCCGAAGGATCGAGGCTGAAGCTCGTCCCGCGGTTCTGCCATACAATGCCGGTTGAGGGCAGCACAACGCCTGAGCCGAATTCCCAGTAGATGCTCTGAATGAAACTGACGGCGCGCGCCTCGCGATCGACGGCGCCAAGCCAGACAGTGTCGCCTGGGCTTGTGGGGTATGGCCAGGGAAGCGCCCGCTCTTTGCTGATTGTGGTGGCTTCAGCTTCGAGAAATGCGGGGGCCAGAAAGGTCCGAGCCTCGACCGTTGCATGGGCAGGGTCCGTGATATGCCGGTCGCGAATAAGGAACGCGCGTTTGGTGGCTTCGGCGAGCCCGTGAATATGGTCGAAGCTCTCCGCCTCCGAGCAGCCGAGACGATCGAACAAGCCGAGGATCATCAGCGAAGCCAAGCCTTGCGTCGGCGGCGGCATTCCGTACACCGAGCCTGCCTTGAGCCGCACTGAAAGCGGCTTTTCGATCACCAGCGGCTGGTGGCGCTCGAAATCGGACAGGCGAAGCGGACTGCCGCAAGCTTCAAGGTCGGTGCTGAGCTGGCGCGCGAGTTCGCCACGGTAGAAATCTGCAAAGCCCGCTTCAGCGAGCCGTTCAAGCGTTACTGCCAGCGCGGGGAATCGCATGGCGCTTCCGGCCGCGGGTACGTCTCCCGCGGGCAGAAAAGTCTCCTTGAACCCGGGGATGGGCTCTAGCTCTGCGCATTTGGCTGCGGTATTGCGGCATTGGGTTGTGGAAGCCGGGAAGCCGTGCCGGGCATAATGAATGGCATCTTCAAGCAGGCGGCCCAGCGGCAGGGCGCCGCCCCACGCCCTGGCGATATCGTGAGCAACTGCCCAACCCGATATCGCGCCCGCCACGGTCAGCGCCGCAAGGGGGCCGCGCGGCGGAATGTGCTCACGATAACCCCGTTCCTCATAGAAAGAGCGGCTGGCGAGGCCCGCCGCCGCGCCGCAGGCATCGATGCCGGTGGGTGGGTGGCCGCCCTCGCTTATGAGCCAGAAATTGTCGCCGCCGAGGCTGTTCATATGCGGATAGACGACGGCGATGACCGCGGCGGCGGCGATCGTTGCCTCGATGGCGTTGCCGCCTTCCCTCAGAATGCCGAGCCCCGCCTCGGAGGCCAGATGATGAGGAGCCACGACCATGCCCCGCCGGGCGCGCGTTGTTTCCATTGTCATAACCCAGAATCGTCCGCGCGTTTTACCTGCATCATTCAGGCCGGTCTCCGCACGAAATTGGCACGGCGATTGCGTGTTTCTTCAGGTTGGAAGGAGAAACGTTATGGCCAACACGGCCTTAGAGGCAAGAGCGGGTACGGAAACGCAATCCTCGGCAAAATGGGTCCAGCTCGTGATGGGGTTCATCGTCATGACGACGATATCAAGCCCGCAATAGTCTGGACGCTTTTCACCGGTCCCCTTCAGAAGACAACCGGCGCGCTTCTCTCCGATGTGCAATGGACGATCACAATCGTGATCGTGCTCCAGACCTGGCTCGCTCCGCTTCAGGGCTGGCTAGTGGACCGGTTCGGGCCGAAGCTTCTGATTGGAACGGGCGCGCTTCTGAGCGGGCTTGGATGGGTTGGCGCGGCGCAGGTAACGACGCTTCAAGGGCTGTACCTGACCTATGGGCTGATGTGCGGCATCGGTACGGGCATCGTTTATATCGGTGTTGTAGGGCTGATGGTGAAATGGTTTCCCGAACGACGGGGATTTGCGGCTGGCGTTGCCGCCTCGGGCTATGGTTTCGGAGCGATTCTGACAACCTTCCCGATCAACGTCATGATCAGCTCTTCGGGCTACAGGCAGACGCTGGTGGTTTTCGGGTCGCTCTTCGCGGCCGTAGGACTTTTCGCAGCTCTGTTTCTCCGGGCGCCAGGCGACATGGCGATCACCGGAGGCGATGCAGAGAGCCATGAAACCAGAGATGTTCGCAGTTTTACGCCAGGCCAGATGCTGAAGACGCGGATTTTTTGGCTCATGTTCCTGATGATGGCGATGATGTCCACGGGCGGCCTCATGGTCATTACCCAGTTCAAAAGCTTCGCTCAATTCTTCGGCATCGACGGAAACACAACCGTCACAATCTTCGGCATCGTCATGACCGCCATCCCCGCAGCGTTGACCTTCGATCGCATCACGAACGGCCTGACGCGCCCCTTCTTCGGCTGGGTCTCGGACAAGATCGGCCGGGAGAATACGATGGCCATCGCCTTCATCCTCGAAGGGGCCGCGATTGCTCTCATGCTGCATTACCGGAGCGATCCGTTCATGTTGGTGGTTCTCTCGGGCCTCGTCTTTTTCGGCTGGGGCGAAATCTTCTCTCTTTTTCCGGCCACCCTCACCGATACCTTCGGGCCAGAACATGGGACGACAAATTACGGGTTTCTTTACATGGCCCAGGGCGTGGGCAGCATTCTTGGCGCGCCTGTTGCCGCAATGATCTTTGAAAAGAGCGGAAGCTGGATGCCTGTATTCGCCACCATCATCGTGATGGACGTCCTCGCCGGCCTTCTTGCTCTGTTCGTTCTCAAAGGCATGCGGCGCCGGTTCCTGCTTGCTCAGTGACGGGGCTGTATCTGGAAACTCAACCTCATCATGTCAGGCTTATCAAAAACGTAAGCTATCTAAAGCACTTGAGCGCAGGCGGCGATGCTCTTCGGTTTGGCATCCTAGGTCCTCCTGGCAATGATCAGTGTCCGGCCGCCTTCTGGCCTCAGTCCGCGCGATCAAATCTTTTGATACGGTGGCGCCGTTCGTAAAAGCCCCCTTACTCAACGTGAGATGTCCGTGAAGGGTCAAGGGTTGCCAGTGCAAATCTCCTCAGTTACCGCAGCAGCTTATGAGCTGACCATTTGGCCAGGAATGGGTTGCACTGGGCCGTCCATTCTATGCAATCCTCCCGCTGGTGGATTAAGCTGGGAAATCCTGTTTTTTGTGCGAGGTAATCATGCGCAAG
>CAZDYZ010000703.1:0-7687 GCA_964509525.1 uncultured Acidobacteriaceae bacterium | reverse complement strand
GATGTGCGCCTGAAGATGTGCATCCAGGTCCGGGGTGAGGATTTTGTCACTATTCATCACGAGCTAGGACACAACTTCTACCAGCGGGCTTATGAAAATCAGCCGTTTCTTTTCAAAAACGGTGCGAATGACGGCTTCCATGAAGCGATCGGTGACACCATCGCACTAGCCATTACCCCGGAATACCTCAACAAGGTTGGACTCCTGGAGGTCATTCCGCACCCCGACGACGTTGGCTACCTGCTACGCGAGGGACTCGACAAGATTGCTTTCCTGCCGTTCGGCCTGCTTATCGATCAATGGCGCTGGAAGGTTTTCAGCGGCGAAATCAAGTCCGAGGACTACAACAGTGCGTGGTGGGAAATGCGGGAGAAGTACCAGGGCGTTGCACCTCCCGTGCCGCGCAGCGAGGCGGATTTCGATCCTGGCGCGAAGTATCACGTACCAGCAAACGTGCCTTACACGCGTTACTTTCTGGCGAGGATTCTGCAGTTCCAGTTCTTTCGTGCCATGTGTCGTGAGGCCGGATTCACCGGGCCGCTCTATCGCTGCTCGTTCTACGGCAATAAGGCTGCTGGGACGAAGTTGAACGCCATGCTCGAGATGGGACAAAGCAAGCCCTGGCCGGACGCGCTTTACGCCCTCACCGGTGAGCGCCAAATGGATGCCGGCGCCATGCTGGAGTACTTTGCCCCGTTGAAACAGTGGCTTGATGAGCAGAATCAGGGCCAGCAAGTCGGCTGGAAAAACGCACGATAGTGCAAGGGTCAGAACATTGGTTGCTCTTCAAAATTGCCGCCACGGCTAATTCGTCCTTCGACTGAGCAACTTCAAGGCAAATGGGGACCTGCTGTTCGGAACTGCAAAAGCCTTCACTCCAGACTGAAGTCGTCGTCCGGCATGACAGAATAGGAAATCTCTCAGGAGACCAAGGGCTAATTTCTACCCCGGCCCTGAGATCTTCAGCCGAAGGTCTTCAGGGATGCGGTCACGAATTTCGTCCGGAAGCTTTTCCAGACCACGGCGAGCGCCAAACATGGCAACGTCTTTGACCACCAACGGGGCCGGGGTTGCCACGGCTACCAGCAGCCAGAGCAGCATGGAGAGCAGAAATCCGCCCATGGCGCCGATTTCCAGCAGAAATGCGTGGCTCGGTTTGAAGTGGCGGATGACACCGTAAGCAAGCAGAAAAACAACCATCGAGGCGGAAGCGAGGGCCATCAGGCCGATATCAATGCACCGATGCAGGAGCTGACGCGAATGGCAGAACTCGCACTCAGCGAGGTGCGCCTCGTAGTCACCGCGCATTTCAGGGGCAAGACCGGAGATGTCGTAGCGCCACCCGGCAAGAATCTTACCAATGACGCGATCAGTGCATTGTGCCATCCGCAAGCCGGACCCGCGAGGGAAACTACAGTCGGACCGCTGACAGCGGTTCATGCTGCGCGGCGAGCAGCAACTGGTTGTGCAAAAAGCTCCGTTGCTCGCTCAGCGCACGCTCAGCCGTCATCCGGGCGATCTCGGGATGATTGTTCTGCTCCGAAAGGTGCGCCAGGATGAGGAACTCAGCTTCACCATCATAGTCGCTCGCAAGGAAATCCGCGAGGGCGTCATTCGAGAGATGGCCGAGCCGGCTCATTACGCGCTGCTTCACGCTCCACGGATAAGAGCCGCTTCGCAGCAGCTCGAGATCGTGATTGGATTCAATCATGAGCACATGGCACCCACGCAGGTGATGGCGAACGCTGGCGGGCATATACCCAAGGTCAGTGCACATGCCGACCTTGATGCCATCGCTGCAAAATGTAAAGCCGACCGGATCCACAGCGTCATGCGGGATGGTAAAAGCTGTGACCGTAATGTCGCCGATTTGGAAGGTGCTGCCAGAACAGAACGTCTCGAGACGCGTCAGTGTAATACGGTTACCGCCGGTGTCGCGCGCGAATTTCTGATACGCGTGATACGTGGAGCCAGTAATATAAACCGGAATCCTGAGTCGCTTCGTGAGCAGGTGTAGCCCGCCGATGTGGTCTGTATGCTCGTGTGTTATTAGAACAGCATTGATTGCATGGGGATCGAGGCCGCATAACCGCGTGCGGCGCAAGAGTTCGCGGAAGGAAAGCCCTGCGTCCACGAGAAGCCGCGTGCCGGAGCTAGAGACAACCGTGCAGTTGCCTTTGCTTCCGCTCGCCAGCACGGAGACCGACACTGCCATAACCGCGAGCATAACCGGAAGCGAGGGTCCGCGGTAGTAACAAACTGGTTAACGGATGAGGAGGAAGAGCAGAAGACCTCCCTAGGTGTTGGCTTAGCTGCCAGCTTCTCCTCTTGATTTGCACAGTAATCGTACGAGTTGCACATGATATGCACAGCGGCCAGCATTTTCATGCTTGTATGCAGCTGTTCTATCCTGCATTCTGAGACGCAGTTGAGGCACAGGCTATTGCATGAGGCTTCCATGGTTGCGAATGAACCGTTGCGGCGATGCGAGATGATCCGACGCGCAAGGCAACAGCCGCGGATCTTTTCCTTGAGCGCTACTCGACAGGCCCTTAGGAAAACTGTCGCACCCTGGATCGCGCAGCCGATGGAGGTGGACTGAAGATGTGTGGACTTACTCACGGACCGTTCTCGAGGCACGGGCACTCGAGATCTTCCTCCCTGGTCCGCACCACCGAGAGCGCAGCAATGCGCAGCCCACACTAACGTTCAGCGCCTTTGCTCCGGGTAAGAGCATTGGAAGCCATGCTGACGTCGCACGACGTCCATCCTGTGCCCTATGGCGGCCCGAGGTGGCTGGCCTCGGGCCGCAAATTAAGTAGTTACGCGCTGCAAAATCTGACCAATCATGACAACCACCCTAACGACCGGCTGTGTAGTTTGGCTTGCTCTTCGCCACAACCAACGCCGACCTCAGCGTCTCGCCCCCATAGATCATAGAGGAAGGTAACAAAAGGCTCGACTGTCTCTGGCCTCGAGTCTCCCATCATAGATGTTGCGGCATGGTTCTCCACAGCTGCACACAACTTTTCGAACGAAACTTATATCTGGAGCAAAGCTGAACCCGGTTCGGCATTGTCAGGCTCGACTGTTGTCGCTAAATTGATGGAGCAAGATGGCCACCACTGACTACAGTCTGGATCGCGGGCTACCGGTGAGCATGGAGGCGGAGCGCTCTATCCTCGGTGCGATCGTCCTGGACAACTCGCTCTACGACCAAGCTGCAGAGCATTTGACGGCTGACGATTTTTCTCTCGAGGCCCATCGTCGCATTTACGCACGTATGCGAGACCTTCAGGAAACAGGCCGGCCTGTAGACATGATCACGCTGGTCGAGGAGCTTGATCGCCGGAAAGAAGTAGAAGCCATCGGGGGGGTCGCTTATCTGTCATCGCTGATTGACGGAGTTCCCGAGCGGCCGTCGATCGAGCACTATGTTCGGATCGTTCGCAACAAAGCACTGCTGCGCGGACTGATCAACGTAGCGCAAAACGCGATCGCTGAAGCCATCGAGCATGCTGACGAAGCGGAAGAGGTGCTGGGGCGTACCGAGCAAGCCATCTTTCAGCTCTCCGAGAACCGCATTGGACAGGGGTTCATGGATATCCCGTCCATCATCAAAGGTTCGTTCGGCTCGCTGGAGGAATTGTACAAACGCGGTCAGGAAATCACCGGCCTGGCAACGCACTATACGCTCCTGGACCAGCTGACGAGCGGGTTACAGCCATCGGACCTAATCATCATCGCAGCCAGGCCCTCAATGGGCAAGACTGCATTCGCCATGAACATCGCCGAGAACGCCGCGGTGCTCGACGGCAAGGTGGTGGGCGTCTTCTCGCTGGAGATGTCGCGCGAAGCACTGCTGATGCGCATGCTAGCCTCGCACGCGCAGGTGGACTCGAAAGACTTGCGGCAGGGCTTTCTCACCAAAGAGGACATGCGCAAGCTGACGCGCGCTACCGAAGAGCTCTCCCATTCCAAACTGTTCATTGACGATTCACCGGGC
Source organism: uncultured Acidobacteriaceae bacterium (assembly GCA_964509525.1). GTDB lineage: Bacteria > Acidobacteriota > Terriglobia > Terriglobales > Acidobacteriaceae > Bog-257. The sequence goes on along the minus strand of CAZDYZ010000703.1, from coordinate 3,681 downwards.
ATTTCGGTGAGTGAAATGCGGGCCAAGGCGCGCCGCTTGCGGCAGACCGAGGGCCTCGATCTGCTGATCGTGGATTACTTACAGCTCATGTCGGCGGTGCCCGTTAGCGGCAAGCGTTTCGAGAATCGCACGCAGGAAGTCTCCGCCATCTCGCGAGGCCTGAAAGCGCTGGCGAAGGAGCTGAAAGTCCCCTTGATCGCGCTCTCCCAATTGAGCCGTGCTCCCGAGAGTCGTGGCGGCGATCATCGTCCGCAGCTTTCCGATCTGCGCGAATCCGGCTCAATCGAGCAGGACGCCGATGTTGTGGCCTTTATCTTCCGTGAAGAAGTCTACAAGAAGGACGATCCCGACCTCGATGGCCGAGCTGAAATAATCGTTGCCAAACAGCGCAACGGGCCGACGGATATGATCAGGATGGCCTTCATCAAGCGCTACACCCGGTTTGAGAACCTTGCACAAGAAAATGACTACAACCCGTAAGTGCGGGCGTGCAGCTAAGGCTGCCCAGGGGAGTTTGTGCCTGCATACCATCCTACGCGGGAAGTTAAGGTTCAGATCTGTGAGACATAGTGAGTAACTGACCACCATGAACCTGAGGCGGAACGTGAGCGGGATTGAATTCTCAGGAGCCGACGTTCCCTGGTTACTTACCTGAGGCAATTACTTGGGCACAGACGGGTAGATCACATTCTTGAAGGGAGGTGTTTTGCAAAGAGATCGACGCTCGTGGCCGACGTCGACGATATTGCGCCTTTCTCATTCCACCGCTGATTACGGTCAAAATCAGGGACATCACCGGTGTGTCAGGTCAGGGCGAAGCGGGTAGAAGCAATAGGGTATCTGCCGCTCAACCGGCGCTGCGCTCCGTTCGGCGCATAAACCCACATGTTTATTGGGTACGGCGCGACCACAACCCGGCTGCTTGGGTATAGTTTCCCTGATGCGGCAACACTACCGGCGCTGGATGTATGAGTGGGAATCGCGCATGACGTCGCGCGACAATAATCGCGTGGTGCGTCCCTTCGAGTGGGGCTTGGACTGGTCAAACTGGTTGCCAAAGATCGAGAACCTGCAGCTACCACAAGATCGACAGGGCAAGGCGGCCATGCTGGATTACTGGTCGGCCTTTAACGACCATGCCATTGCCAACAGTGACCAGTTCTACTCTTACAAAACACCGACAGACTTCCGCATCGAGCACCGCAAGGTCGAACTGTTCCATACTGGCAGCACGCCACCCAAAAAACAGCTGAAAGATGAGTGGGGAAAATTTCTGCGCTTCACCTCTGCCGTCAAGTCTCCCTATCACGAAAATAACTGTGCCAATGCGCGCTGGTTTCCGGCGCGAGGGCGACGGGCCGTGATCTTGCTGCCGCAGTGGAACGCTGATGGCGTCAGCCAAAACTCCCTTTGTCGCATCTTCAATGTGCTAGGCATTGCCGCGCTGCGATTGAGCATGCCGTACCATGACATCCGCCGACCTGCAGGTATCACACGTGCCGACTATGCTGTTTCCTCCAATATAGGGCGGACAATTCATGCGGGACGGCAAGCAATCATAGATGTTCGCTCTTGCCTCGACTGGTTGCAGGAGCGCGGCTACGCGCGGTTCGGTATCGTTGGCACCAGTCTCGGCTCGTGTTACGCCTTTCTTGCCAGCGCGCATGATCCGCGCATCAGCGTTAACGTTTTCAATCATGCGTCTACCACCTTCGGCGACGTGGTCTGGACGGGCCAATCCACACAGCACGTCCGGCAAAGCCTGGAAACCGTGCTAACCCATGACGAACTCCGAAGCGTATGGATGTGCATCAGCCCGTTGGTGTATTTCAACAAGTTTGAGCGCTGGCCCAAGAAATCGCTCATGATTTACGGCCGATACGATCTCACTTTTCTGCCGGAATTTTCCATGGAGGCAGCGGGCGAATTCCTCCGTCGTGGCCTCGATACGACCGTAAAAGCGCTGCCGTGCGGGCACTATTCGCTCGGCGAAACTCCGTACAAGTATATGGACGCATGGCACATCTCGCGCTTCCTAGCCAAAGCCTTTGCCGCGTAGGGCGCCCGCACCTTCCCGCCCCGCGCGCTACAATGTGGCTATGAAAGCAGCTTTATGAGGAGACCACAGCGGTGTACGATCGGCACGAGTCCGACAGTCTCGTGCTACTATCCCGACTTCGCCCGTGCGGTCGCGGAAGAGGGTCGCAGCCTGTGAAGCTGATCGCGTCAGTTTGGTGTGCACAACTGGGATTGGCATGTCGATCGAAGCCAACAAGGTTCGACGCATTCGCGCCTAAGGGCGACACAACCATGCAAGTGTGCTGAGCGCGAACGTCATTGGCAACGACGTGGCTTTAAAGATCGTGGACAGCTGACTGGCGACGCTGCCACCAGCAACACGGTGATCTGCCATCAGATCATGGAGAACCAAACATATCGGCTCAGCGGTGAGCTTTCGACTGGGCCTGGAAAAGGACCGAATCATGAACGTGAACGCAATGGAGCGGCCGCTGGCGGAAGTTGATCCCGAAATTGCCCAAGCAATCGAAAACGAAGAGCGGCGCCAGCACGAGGGCCTGGAGCTAATCGCCTCAGAGAATTTTGTTAGCGAAGCCGTGCTTGAAGCGGCAGGCTCGGTCTTCACCAACAAGTACGCTGAAGGCTACCCAGGCAAGCGATACTACGGCGGGTGTGAATTTACCGACGTGATTGAGAATCTGGCACGCGACCGCGCCAAACAACTTTTTGCCGCCGAGCACGCCAACGTGCAACCTCACTCCGGATCAACTGCGAACATGGCTGCATACGCGGCGGTCATTCAGCCCGGGGAAACCATCCTCGGACTGAATCTCGCGCACGGCGGACACCTCACCCATGGCCATCCCCTGAACTTTTCGGGCAAGACGTACAAGATCGTTCCCTACGGTGTAACCAGGGAGACGGAGACGATTGATTATGACGATTTGCAACGCATCGCCGAGCGCGAGAAGCCGAAGCTAATTATTGGCGGCGGCAGCGCATACCCGCGATTCATCGATTTTGCGCGCATGCGACACATTGCTGATAACGTGGGAGCCATCTATCTCGTGGACATGGCACACTTCGCTGGGCTAGTGGCTGGCGGAGTGCATCCGTCTCCCGTTCCTCATGCCCAGATTGTCACCACCACTACACACAAAACGTTGCGCGGCCCGCGCGCGGGGCTAATCCTCTCCAAAGCTGAGTACGCCGCGCCAATTGACAAGGTCGTATTCCCGGGAATGCAGGGTGGACCCCTGGTACACATCATTGCCGCCAAGGCTGTGTGCTTCCAGGAGGCGATGCAACCCAGCTTCAAGGATTACGCGGGGCGAGTCGTAGCCAACGCGAAAGTGCTGGCACAGACGCTGGCTGAGGAAGGATTCCACGTAATTTCTGGCGGTACCGATACGCACCTGATGCTGGTGAATGTCTTCGCCAAGGGCATGTTGGGCAGCGAAGCGGAGAATGCCCTGCATGAGGCGGGCATCACCGTAAACAAGAACGCAATCCCCTTCGACACAAATCCACCTTTGAAGCCAAGTGGCATCCGCATCGGTACTCCGGCGCTCACCACGCGTGGCATGAATGAAGACGAGATGCGCCAAGTCGGCAAGTGGATCTCGGAGGTCCTGCACCACCGCACCGACAAGCAGGTGCTTT
>CAZDYZ010000702.1:0-7019 GCA_964509525.1 uncultured Acidobacteriaceae bacterium | reverse complement strand
TGCAGTGAGGGCCAGTTCGACAGAAAGGGGCGGTCATCGTTATCGAACCTGGGTAGCTCGTCTCCATAGAGGTAGTAGACGTCGTAGTGCAGGCGCGATACCAAACCTTGAACAAATGTCTCGGTGTACTTGCCCTTGTTGATGTTAGCTACTGCGATACTGACGCTTCTGGAAGACCGCGTGTCTCCGACAGTTCGTGTACCGGAGGCAGGCGGCTCGTAACGCGCCTTGGCAACTCCGCCGCTTGCGAATGAACCTGGTCCGTCCGCCTGGCCATTGGGAACACCAGCCGGGTCTCGATGAAGCAGTGCCGCCGGAGACTTGAAGGCCTTTTCCGACAGGGCAAAAAGCAGCACATGGGCGACAAGCAGCGCACAAAAGCGCACATCAAGTAACACGAGATAGCACAGCAGAACCAGGGGTAGAACCGCCTGATACAGCCAGTCAAGTTGCGTCTTCGAGAACCGGTACGTCAGCAGAGGATAGCTCCGACCGATGGCGAGGACGGTGTAAAAGGACGAAGCCACCAGGAAGATCGCTGCGATGACGAATAGCAAGAAGCGCGCGTGTTCGTTCATCACCAGCAGATAACCCAGGAAGCCCAGGAGTTCGACCGGCAATATGATCCGCCGAATCAGAGTATGAATATAGCGGCATCCTTTGATTGTCGCCAGGGTTGAGACGCCGCTTCGGATGTCGTTCGCCCGGTCGAGAGCGAGGTGATTTAGAAAGTGGCGCGTGCCGTGGGCCGTCTGCCATACGACCAGCGATAGCGCGAAGGCGCGGTTGTCGGGATGTCCTGCCGCCAGAAAGAACGTGTGGGCCGCCAGCACCGCGGGAAGAGCGTAGGCATACTCGGCGTCAGTAAGTACGGCCCAGGTGACTCGCTGTTTAAGCCGCATCGGCGGGATCGCGTACGCGAGCAAAAGGACGAATTCGACGAGCAAGAGTGCAATCGAGAGTTTGTCGAAGGGCAGAACCATCCACGGGAGCAGGGCTATGGCAAGTAATCCGGCCAGGAGGCTCCAGCGCTTCCATCGACTCAGGTGAGCCAGAGGGTTCGGTTTGCCAGCGGCCGCATCTACAGGGAGGTCGCAGAAATCGTTGATGAAGTGGCCGAAACCTCCAATGCCGACGATCGTGACCAGCGCGGCTGTGAGCAGCAGAAGCGCCCGAGGAAAGGGCAACCCCGTGATCAGCGTGACAGAGTAGAGGACGGCCAGCAGGTTGGCTGCCTTCGCCCTCCACCAGCCTTGCAGCCGAACCGTTGTCGCAAAGTCTGGAAGGTTCAAAGACATTCGTCCTCGATTTTTGGTCGGGAGCTGGCCTCGGGACAGCCCCGCATACTGTCCATCGCAATCGTCAGTTCACCATCTTGGTCGGCTGTAAACTTACCCAGAACGGCGAGCATGATGTCTCATTTTATGCATAGTGTTTCGCCCTCCGAAGTAATTTGGCGCTTGATTGCGCCATTCTCTCCGTACGCGCCCGAGATTGTGTTCCTCTCGAAAACCTCGAAATGTCTGAGAGAGCGCGATTTATACTTCTTTCATAAACTCTTGTCTGATGCTCATTTCTCTTACGTCAGTCCTCGCCACGCTGCGTTTGATCTTCCGCTCGCGCTCCGCCCTCCAACTCGAGTATTTGGCTCTGCGCCATCAAATGGATGTGCTGCAACGTTTCAACCCCGATAATCCTTGTTAATGCGACCGAAAAAATGGTAGTATTTTGTACAAAACTTATGTACAATTAATCATATGAAGACCTATACCGCTTCTGAAGCTCGCGAGCGTTTGGCGGAAGTTCTCAACGCAGTCGAGCAGGGCGAAGAGGTCGCGATCACGAAGCACGGCACGACGGTCGCGCTAATCACGCCCCCGCACGTGAAGTCTGCCCAGCTGCCGCCGCCCGGTTTCCTGAAGGCTCAGGGCTGGACGGTCGAGATGGCTGATGATTTCGATGCGATTCCTGAAGGCTTCGAAGACTACATCTGATCATGCTGATCGATACCAACGCTTTGATTTGGTACGGACTCGAACCGCAGCGTCTCAGCAAACGGGCCATTGCACTGATGCGTAAGCCGAGAAATTTTTATAGCCACGTCAGCCTTTGGGAGATGGCGATCAAGAGTGGTTCGGGAAAGCTCGAGCTGCGCACTGCAGACGGACAACGCGCGAACGCGAGACAATTCATGTCGAAGATGATTCGCGATCTGGATTTGCTGGCTCTGGTGATCGAATTCGATGATCTAGCCGATGTCGAAGTGCTAGCGCAGCATCACAGAGACCCATTCGACCGTCTGCTCGTTGTGCAAGCGAGACGCCGCAATTTGTCGATCATTTCCGCTGATGCGATCTTCGAGAACTACGGCGTCGAACGAGCTTGGTAGAGAGAGCAGCGAACGCAGCAGATTACAACGGAACATCGCTCGCCGTGCGACCCCGGCCCTTCGAGGAATATTTCGGAACAAAACTTCACTCTGAAAATTGCTCATCAGCCCTTGACGCTGGGCCAAACGGCCAGCCTCGCTGTCCGCTACCACTTCATCGGCACGTTCAGATGGTCCTGGGTTTAAGCATTCGCGTGCCGGAAAGCATGTAGCCCACCTTTAGCCCTAACCGCTTCAGCAATGGTTTGAGCTTCCGCTTCACCAGGTTCTCTGGATGCAACCGCGTTCGCTTGGGTGAGAGGAATAGCGGAGCATCCGCCGGACGGCCTTCTACGAACGAGCGTAGACGTTCCGCCAGTCGAGGAGAAATTGGAAAGAGCCGAGGCTTCCTGCTCTTGTTGTCGGTGATGTGCCTGCCAAATCGGCTGCGCCGCACGATGAATCGGTTGTCTAGATCCAGTTGGCAACATCCAGCGCGCAAACTTCACCACGCCGGATACCAGTCTGTGCATCCAACCAGTACCAGAAGGCTGTGGTCTCGATGAAGAAACACCGATCCGCCGCCGGGCAAATCGCTATCCTAAGCTGTTCTTAATGATACAATGATTACAGCAGTTACAATCATTACAAAAAGGGATGAACAAATGGCCGCGACTCGCTCAGTTGTAATCAGTATGCGCTTGCCGGCGGAGAGTGGGAACCGACTGAAGCGGATGGCAACTCGCCATGGGTGGACGCCTAGCGATGCCAGCGCACGGCTGGTGGAGGAAGGACTAAGACGCTCGGAATTCGCATTCATCGACTTTCGCGACTCGGCTGCCGGACGACAAGCCTACATCCAGGGAAGCACTCTTGCCGTGTGGGAAGTAGTGTTGCTTCTTCGCTCCTATAAACAGAATATTCGTGCGGTTGCGAAACATCTGCAGTGGCCGGAAGGGAAGGTCCAGGCTGCCATCAATTACGCCGAGGCATTTCCTCAGGAAATGGAAGACGCTCTGGCCGAGCAGGGCGCAACAGACTTTGGCGGGCTGAAGCGCATGCTGCCGGGAGCGACCCGTTTCAGTTCCCGGCACGGCAGGAAGTCCGGAGATGCTTAAGCTTCTCCTCGATGAGCATATCTCGCCGACTGTTGCTGCGGGTCTTCGCCGGAGCCATCGATGGCTCACAGTCCATTGCATGGTGGAGTGGGAAAATGGTCAATTCATAGCACAGGACGATGCAGCCTGTCTAAAGAATGCTGCCGCCGTGGGATTGACTCTAGTTACCTACGACCGAAGAACCATTCCTCCGCTCCTCAAATCCTGGGGAGAAGAACAGTGCGATCACGGCGGCGTCATTTTCATTGACGAAAAGACAATCTCCCCAGCAGACATTGGCGGCCAAGTGAGAGCTCTGGCAAATCTCGCACGGAAGGCTGCAAAGTGGGATTGGACCAACCGCATTTGTTTTCTGGAGCGCTAACTGCTGGTTGTATTCGTTTGGAAGCAGCCGTCGAGCTTAGAGATCTCAGGGCGCTGCCTGGCAACCAGTTCGAAACTTTGAAGGGCGACCGGAAGAGTCAGGACGGCATCCGCATCAACGACCAATAGAGAATTTGTTTTGAGTGGCCGAGCGGGTCCCCCGGCCCAGCCAACGTTGCGATTGTTGACCACCATTAGGAGAGAGGTTGTGGCGATTCATGCAATTCACCCTGGTGAGGATGTGGCAGAGGAGCAGGAGGAACTGGGCATGAGCGCTGCCTAGCTCGCGCGACAGATCGATGTCTCCTGTGCCTCTCGTAAACTACGATTTAGGGAGTATTCGGTCTTCAATTTGTTGAGTGGTTTGCCGACTGCCCATCGTTGGATCGGAACTGTCGACCGCTTGAAATCGAAATCTGTCCAGCGCAATCCTAAGATTTCGCTGACCCGTAAACCGAAGCACAGTGCAATCAACACCAAGGTCGCCAAGGCCGAACCAGCGCATCGAGGATTCGCCACGCGTCCTTTACCTCGAGGATGCGAGGGCGTTTCTGTTGTTTGCTGATTCCATTCACCTCGACCAGATCCATGGGATTGCGTTCGACATCGAGCAATTCCCGAGGCATCGCCTGTCGCAGAGCCGGTACAAGAGGGACCGAATGTGCCCTTTGTACTTGGGCGCAAGCCGCAGGCCACGGAGCCAGTCCTGCACCTCCGCGGGACGAACGTCTTCCAGATAGGTGTCGCCCCACCGGGGCCGGGATATGGTGGCGGATCATGCATCGATACGAGGCTAGAGTGTTGTAGGTGATTTGTTCGGCATCCTGTTCCTGTTTCTGGTCGAGAAGGAAAACGGTCGAGGAGGTGCTGAATAGAACTGGCGGGGCGTTGTGCCATGCCATCGTTGACTATCAGCCGCATGCTCCGCCGCCTTTAAAGCATGTGAAATCTGACCCGTATCCTAATGAAGCACAAGGAGTTGCTGATCTGCTGGAACAGTATGTCGATTATCATGCTTCTGTGATAATATATATCGCGCGAGACGCTGGAATGACTTTCAAGTTGCAAACTCGTTCTAACTGGTCTGTCCGAGAAGGAACCGCCAAGGAGATCGCGCCGCAACTGAAAGACAAAGAGTCTGAGGTCTTGGCCATCGTTGTCGAGCGGGAAGATCCGTTGGTTCGCGCTAAATTCAAAGCCCTCAAGAATCTCATTTGCGTTATCGACACTGTGGTTGACGACCGCGCTCAACGTAAGTGGAAAGACGTGATTGAGGCTCTCACGCCGGATGTTCCTCTGTCCGAGAACAGACTCACTGAAGCAAGAATGTTCGCAGAAGCCACGAGAGCCATCCTTGAGAGCAAAGATTTTGTGAGGGCCCAGGATATTGCCAGGGTCGCGCACTTCAGCCGAAAGAACCCCAGCTCACAGCCGAATCGCTGGAAAAGGGCTGGTCAGATCTTTGCCGTCTCCTATAAAGGAGCCGACCTCTATCCGTCCTATGCCCTGGACTGGAAGGAAGGGGCAAAGCCGCTGGCGGTCATGGGCAAGATTCTGAAGCTGTTTGGGGACAAGGACGATTGGCAGAAGGCCTTTTGGTTCGGGAGCGTAAATAGCTATCTCAAAAACAAAATGCCCAAGGACCTCTTAAAGTCGCATCCGGAAGACGTGTTAAAAGCGGCTGAACTTGAGGCCCTCGGTGTACAGCACGGGTAGGAGAAAGTCACCATCGGACGGCCCGTTGGAAAGCTCGACGCAACCCTACAAGCTTGGGGCAAGGGTCAAACCGTTCACCGTGTTCATCTCGATAGATGTGCTCCCGACCAGTTCAATCCCTCCGACTCTGGATCGGCGAGATTCAGCCCACTTGTAGTATCTGGGACAGTGATTCCCACGCTCTATGGTGGCGCGACTCTCGATTGCGCACTTATGGAGACGGTGTTCCATGATGTTCCCTATGCCGCTGGCCCGAAGATGATTTCAAAAGCGAAGCATGTAGGGGGCCGATCCCGTTCCAGCTTGCGATTCCGCGTCGACCTTACGCTCGTCGATCTCTCTACGATCTCTCTACGTAGACTTGGAATTTCGCGAACCAAACTAATTGACACCGACGCCTCCCATTACAGTGAGACTCGCGAATGGGCCGTCGCGCTGCATGAGCAACATCTCGCTGCTCAGGGCCTCAAATGGACCTCACGGCAAGACGACACTGCCACGGCGCTAGTACTCTTCGGTGACCGGGTTAATGCCTCGGCCTTCGAACTGCTGACTGGACCGCTCTCGTTATTGGAACCAGATGGCAGTGCTTGCTTCGAGGTGCTTGACCTTGCTACTCGACTCGGCGTTTTTCTCGTGTAGCCAGCGCCAGTGTGCACTCCCTGCCCTAGATTTGGCCCGGTAAATGCCGATTAGTTGGCTTGAGGCCGAAATTTCGTTTCATCCGGAAGAACCGGCCGACCTCGCATCAGCCTTGAGATTCGCGCGCTGATCTGCAGGTTAGCGGAAGGCAAGCCTTATGGCGAGCGCCGCGTATTCATGGCGAGCTGCAAAAGCTGAGTATCGAAGTTCAGGTTTTACGACGCGGAGTCCCATAAAATCGCGACATCAAAAGTAATCCTGCCCTGTGTTCTCGATTCGGGATGGCTTATGATACGGCTTTCATGAAAAGGCGGAAGCGGATTTAATCCAGGAGTACCTGGTTGGCAGCTTCTTCAAGCCGCCAACCAGGTCTATGCGTCACAAACCTAGCCGTTAACACATCAGAACCGCATCACAATCATGGCCAAACACCGCTCGATGGACCCCATCCAGTTAATCGGCTCGATCCTCCTCCTGGCCGCCATCCTCACGTGGATTCTTCCTGCTGGCCATTTCGAACGGGTCCACGATGCCCGCACCGACCGCACGCTAGTAGTTCCCGGCTCGTACAAACTCGTGGGCCGCAATCCGGTCGGTCCGTGGGGTATGGTCCTGTCCATTCCGCAGGGACTGGTGGAGGCAGCAGAGGTCGTGTTCTTCGTCCTTCTGGCCGGAGGAGCGCTCACGGTGGTGGAGGCAACCGGCGCGATAGGTAACTTCCTGAATCACCTGCTGCGACGCTTTGGTGGACGGCCCTTGCTGGTCCTCGCTCTCGCTTCCGTGTTGTTCCTCGTCGGCGGCGCCACGAACAA
>CAZDYZ010000701.1:0-2170 GCA_964509525.1 uncultured Acidobacteriaceae bacterium | reverse complement strand
GTACTGAGAAACGTTCCCGGGGAGGTGACCTGCTTACGAACTGCCGTCCTCAACCATACGCGGATCAGCTTCGCTTGCGGACTGTAATCCCCGAAAAGCTCGGTCGCCCAGCCGCCTTCCCGAACCCGCAGCGGCCGGGCGGCCAGAACGCGGACTTCGCACGACCGAATCCGGTAGAACCCGGAAGCCGCTGCCAGAAAATCCGCGCAGGCACTTCGGACCTCTGCCTTTTTCCCGCTCTTCATTGCCGACTCGATGGATTTCGCGAACGCGAGCAACCGGCCGTCGTGTGGCAGGTCGAGGGTTTTGATGCGATCACTTTCCAGAAATCCGGTGTAGTTCGTCTTACGTGGTGGAGCATCCGTCAACATGGCGTCCTCAGTAGTTCGGGCATGGGCGAGAAGGCGATTTTGTCCGTCAGGTTCTGATCAGCCGCCCCGATCTGCGTTCCAGGTGAAACATACTATTAACAATTCTTCCCCAAAACTCCACATAAAATAACGTTCCACGCTGTGTCCAACTAGGGCAAACAGGGAGGATATTCATGAGCGCGGCTGCATGGGCATCGATCGGCGACCGGGGAGTTCTGGACACCAAGCTGACCCCAACGATATCCGACATCTGGATCGACCGCGATCTGAGCTGGCTGGATTTCAACGAGAGGGTTCTCGCTGAAGCGTTAGATCAGCGCACGCCCCTGCTCGAAAGAGCAAAATTCCTGGCGATCTTCACCTCAAACCTCGACGAATTTTTCATGAAGCGCATGGCGATGTTGCGTGAGGGAAACACTCACGTAAGGCGCGCATTGCTGCATCGGATCCGGACCAAACTGATCTCTCAGCTTCGCCAGCAGGCTGAATGTTACCGCCAGGACATCATGCCCGGTTTGGCCAAGCATGGAATCGTTCTGCGCCGCTGGCACGAACTCACACCAGGTCAACAGGAAGAGGCGAGCAGTCTCTTCGATTCCAACTTATCTCCGGCCTTGACGCCCCTGGTTATCGATCCCGATCACCCGTTCCCGTTCCTGTCGAACCTGTCTACCTCGCTGACCTTCCGGTTGCACGATCCTGGTCAGAACGAATTGCTGTACGCCCGGGTGAAGGTTCCAGCGGGCCTGAAGCAATGGATCTCTCTCGACACGGACGTTCACCATGGGCAAAAGCTGTTCGTACAGCTATGCGAAATCGTTCGCGGCAATCTCGACAAGCTCTACTGCGGGATGACGATAAGTGCTACGACGGTGGTGCGGCTGACCCGCGACGCTGAAGTCGAGATCGATGAGGATCCGGAAGCGGGACTTCGCGAGCTAGTCCGGGAGCAGGTTCGCCAGCGTCGCTACGAACCAGTTGTTCGCCTCGAGTTCGGGCCGGGCGCGGATCCGGGCATTCGGGAGATGCTGCGTGAACGGTTTGAATTGTCTCACGAAGACATCTATGACATGCCGGAGGAGGTTGACTACACGACCCTATTTGAACTTGCGGCGATGCCGATACCGGAACTGCGTGATTCACCCTGGACCCCGCTTAAACCTGTTTCCCTTCCGGATGACGGGACGGCAATTTTTGGTGCCATTCATGCCGGCGACGTGCTGGTTCATCATCCCTACGATAGCTTCGACTGCAGCGTCGAACAATTTATCAGCACGGCTGCGGATGATCCCCTGACGGTGTCCATCAAAATGACCGCTTACCGGATCGGCGACGATACGCCTTTTGTCAAGTCTCTGATCCGGGCAGCGGAGCATGGGAAACAAGTAGCCTGCGTGATGGAAATCAAGGCTCGCTTCGATGAAGAGCGCAATCTGCACTGGGCCGCTGAACTCGAGCGCGTGGGGGCGCACGTCACTTTCGGCGTAAGTGGGCTCAAAACGCATGCCAAGACAGCGCTCGTCGTACGCAAGGAGGCCAGTGGCCTGCGGTGCTATGTACACATCGGCACTGGCAATTACCACGTAAGAACGGCTCGTATCTACGCTGACATTGGCCTGCTTACCTGTGACCCGCTCCTCACCTACGATGTCGTAAATCTTTTCCACTATCTTACTGGCCATGCGAGTGCGCCAAATTGTTCCACACTTCTAGTGGCGCCCACGACTATGCGGCCACGCCTGCTCGACCTGATAAAGCGCGAGATCGAAAACCAACGCGCGGGTCGACCAGCACGGATC
>CAZDYZ010000700.1:0-2000 GCA_964509525.1 uncultured Acidobacteriaceae bacterium | reverse complement strand
AGAGAGCGTACAGCTTCAGCATCGTGTCGTTATCCGGGCGTTCGGAGAGGCTGTTTACAACTCGTTGCGCTTGAGCGAATCGATCTTGTAATGAAGGCATAAATATTCCTTTCAAACGCTGCTCTGGTAAGGTGACACACTCAGTGATTGCGTATTCTTTGGGCCAGCCCCGGCACTCGTCTGGGTGATTGCTGCCGAAATCTCATCGGTGTCCGCACTGGTCAACTCCAGTGAGGCGGCCCCTATCCAGCCATCCACCTGCTGGGGCGATCTGGCCGCGACAATCGCTCCCGCAACCCCGGGCCAAGCCAATGTCCACGCAACCGCCACGGCGGAGATAGTCGTGTTGTGGCGCTCAGCAATCGGTCGCAGTGCATCACGTAACGCGAGGTTGCGGCTGAGGTTTGGCTCCTGGAATTCGGGATCCCGTGGGCGCCAATCGTCTTCCGCGAGCTTCGTCACTCGCTGCTTATCAAAGCGGTCGGTCAGCAATCCCGACTGCATGGGGCTGTAGACGACAACGCCGGTTTTGTGTTCGGCGCACCAAGGGATTTCGGCTGCTCCAGCGTCCCTATGAATCAGTGAAAACGGCGGCTGCAGCGAATCCACATGCCGGATGGCCTCGCAGCGCTCCAGCAGTGCAACGTCAAAGTTGGAGATGCCACCCATGCGGACTTTGCCATCCTCAATCAGACGGACGATCTCCGCCCACGAATCCTCGACGGGGGTGCCGGTTTCGTCAGGCCAGTGGAACTGGTAGAGGTCGATCTGCTTGACGCCAAGCCGACGCAGCGATGCCTCGCATTCCCGCCTGATCGATTCTGGCTTCAGCGCACGATTCGGCGGAGTCATTGGGTTGCGCTCATCCCAGATGAGTCCGCACTTGGTAAACACCAGGGGTCGGTCTGAGCTGGGGATCTCCTTCAGCAGTCGGCCAACAACTTCTTCGGAGTGGCCCAAGCCGTAGACTGCGGCCGTGTCGATCCAGTTGATACCTGATTCAAGGGCATGTCGCAGGGTAGCGATCGATGCTTCATCGTCCTGCGGACCCCATCCGAACGACCACCCGCCGCCACCAATGGCCCATGCGCCGATACCGACGCTTGTGATCATGACTCCGCTGGAACCGAGCGACCGCTGGGACAATTGCATGTGCTCCCTCCCCCTCTTCGTTAAGGGCTAAATGTAACCGCTGAGTTTGAACTCGCACAAATATCAGTACAAATCATAGTGGAGTATTGCCATGAAACTCCGATGGAATTGAATACTGCCCAATCCACAGATCACTGTTCTGCTGTGGTCGTGAACAGACTCAAACGGAACGCAGAGTGCAGCTTGGCATTCGGCGTACCAGAGAAGGAAGTGCGCAATCTGTCACTAGAATTCTCGGATTACAGCGACATCGTGCCAGATCACAAATGGGGTAACCTCCATCTCCTATCCACTTTTCGAATATGGTCAGGTCACCAGTAAGTGGCGACACGGTGACGTACGTCACAAAAGTTATGAACATTAGTGCTTATTCCGGTGGAAAACCTAGCTGAAGCTTGATCGCTCTGGTACATAGCGTGCCGATCGTCGTATCAGTAGTCCTGGGCAGGTTTGCTGTTGCAGAGAGCGGATGCGGACCTGGTGCGCGACTTAACGCACAAGGAATTGGCGCAGCGGCTTATATGTTTGCCGAGAATCGGCCGGCTTGTTGCAGGTCAACATCCGGAGCGTTGTATCTGCTGGGGGTGGCGAAGGGGCGAACAGAAAAGGTCTTGATCCGACTCAGCGTGGTAGCGATTTCGTCAGGCAAGGCTAGGCGGAGATAGTCGATGTTCTTGTCAGAACCGGCGTTTTGGAACGGCAACACTGCAACCGCAGTTTGTGCCGCCGGGCCACCGGGCACCGACGCAGGCCGCTGGAAGCGCCACCAAACAGATCCCGAAAGCAGCAGTACAACAATCGCTCTGGCGACGATAACTCAAGTCTTCCGGGACCGCGGCCGGCGGAGC
>CAZDYZ010000699.1:0-7504 GCA_964509525.1 uncultured Acidobacteriaceae bacterium | reverse complement strand
TAGCAGTGATCCAACAGCTTTCCAGCAGTCCAGGTCCAGTAAGAAGAGTCAGGCGTCGGAGCGAGCAGCAACACCCGGGCCTTAATAAGCTCTCGAAATAGGCAATTGCATGCGGTGTTAGCGCATTTGGCTACCACCGGGGCAGTCCCGATAGAGACCTAACGTTTCTCGTTCCTGATCGGTCGGTTCAATATCCAGAGAAGGCGACCTACAGGCCGAACGGGTATGGCCGTTCCCTAAGCCTCCATATTTCCAGTCATTTACAACGGGGATCACTCGTGTCGTTGCGAGCGTCTTGTCCTCAGACTAAGAAGAGTGAATGTGGCAGGCGCGCTTAGGCTTTGTGGAGATTTGATGGTCCCTTCTTTAGGTTACGGCATTGGTCGTCTTCAGCATTAACGTCTCCGATACTCCCGTGTATTAGTTGTTTCCAATTATTGATTGCTGTTGTTGCCTGCCTATAATCGCGACATCCTGTTTGGGGTAATTCGCGAAAAACGAACCAGGTAATGTGCATGCCTCGCGTGTGCATGCGGAGGTGTGTCTACTTCCCAAGCTTCTGGGAGATTTGAAAACAAGATGAAGTTTCAAAACGTGCTGGTGTTTGTATGGCTTGCTTGTTTGGGTTTGTCTGCTCAGCAGATCACGGGAAGCATTCGGGGCACAGTCACCGATCCGATGGGCGCAATCATTCAAGGTGCAACGGTAACGGTTCAGCAAACTGAAACCGATCTTTCGCGCACGGCAATTACGGACCGCAGCGGCAACTACGTGGTGCTGGAACTTCCCGTCGGACATTACCGTTTGCAAGTCACGGCAAAAGGCTTCCAGGAATACGTGCAAGACGGGATCTCGGTAAACGTGAACGAGGCTGCATCGGTTTCGCCGCATCTTGCGGTCGGATCGGAAGTAAAGGTGGTGCAGGTCACGGCCGATGCCGAGCTCATAGCGCCCACTGTGACCAGCATGGGCAAGGTAGTGGGAGAGCGGGAACTGGAAGACCTGCCGTTGAATGGGCGCAATTTCTCCCAGTTAGGATTGCTGCAGCCCGGCGTGGTACCGATAACGCCCGGGTTAGTAGAGGCGGGCGGTGGATTGCGTGACGGACAGCCGTACTCGGTCAACGGTCAGCGGCCAGAATCGAACAATTTCCTGATCGACGGCGCCGATAACTTCAATGGAGTCGATGGCGGATACGTGCTGAAGCCGCCGGTAGACGCGATCTCGGAATTCCTCATCATCACTCACAACGCAAGTGCCGAGTTTGGCCACGCCCTGGGCTCGACAACAAATATTGTCACGCGCTCCGGAACAAACTACTTCCATGGAGCGCTGTGGGAATTCCTACGCAATGACGTTTTCGACGCGCGCAATTATTTTGCGACGCAGAACTTGCCGCTGAAGCAGAACCAGTTCGGCGCAACGATTGGCGGACCGATCCTCAAGGACAAGCTTTTCTTCTTTGGCTACTACGAAGGATTCCGGAACCGGCAAGGCGTTACGGCGCTAACCACCGTGCCGTCTATGCTAGAGCGCACCGGCAATTTCGCTGAATTGTGCCCTGAAGGATTCACCCACGGCTTCTGCAACAATCCGGCAAATCAATTGTTCAACGTACTCGCCAATGCGCCATATCCCAACAATCAACTGCCGGCGATCGATCCTATCTCGCAGGGGCTGCTGCAATATTTTCCCGAGCCGAATGTGGGGACGAACCTTTACTCCGCCTCAGGCGTGATCAGCAACGATAATGACCAGTTTGGCATCAAGGTCGATGACTACCTGACGCAACACGATAGCCTGAATTTCCGCTACTCGTTTTTTCAGTCATCCGACATCAATCCGCTTTCGCCGCAAGGAGCCAGCGTTCCCGGTTTCCCCGTTGGCCAAGGCCAACGAGCGCAGAACTTCGTGGCACAGGAGACGCACACGTTCACGCCGGCCTTGGTCGGAGTGCTGCGGTTTTCGTTCTTGCGCGATAAGCTGCTATACGGCCAAAGCGAGGTGCATACCAGTCCCCAGAGCCTGGGGTTCCAATATTCGCCAAGCCTGGCGGTTGCCGAAGGACCGCCGTTCATCCAGATCAGCGGTTACACGGACATTGGCAACCCAATCACCGGCCCACGCAATACCTACGAGAACCTGTACAACATCTCGGGCTCCATGAGCTGGTCGCGCGGCCGGCATCTGTTCAAGTTCGGTGGAGGATATCAGCGTGAGCAGATCAATGTTACGCAAGGCATCGCCACGAACGGTTTCTTCGTCTTCGCGCCTTTCCCGGTAACGGACGCGTTTGCCAGCTTCCTGTCCGGCACGCCGGTTGTGTTCCTGCAGGGGCTTGGTAATTTCACGCGCCACATTCGCGGCAATGAGTTTAATGCCTACGCGCAAGACACCTACAAGGTGACGCCGCGGATAACGCTGAACTTGGGCTTGCGTTACGAGTTGCCGATGCCGGACACCGAGTTGAACAACCTGCAATCGATGTTTATCCCAGGGCGTCAATCGGTAGTGATGCCGAATGCGCCCAGGGGACTGCTGTATCCGGGCGATCCGGGTATACCCGCGGGACTAATCCCTACGGACAAGACGGGGTTTGCGCCGCGCGTAGGCATCGCGTGGGACCTGTTTGGCGACGGCGAGACTGTGTTGACATCGGCTTATGGCATTTTCTACGAGCCCTACTACACAGGCCAGGGGGGACCGCTCCAGACGCCGATCAGCGCACCTCCCTACCTGGCAACACCGCAAGTGAGCTTGCCGAATTTTGCCGATCCATTCAACGGAAATCCACCGATTAACGGTGCGTTTTCCACGCCACTGACCAACCTGACCCTGGCGCCGAACATGACGCTGCCGTACACGCAGGACTGGGACCTGACCCTGCAGCGTTCGATGGGGCGCGATTTTCTGTTCGAAATGGCATACGTAGGCACCAAGGGAACGCATCTGCCGCGCTTCATTGAGGGAAACCCGGCGGTGTTTGTGCCTGGGTATGTAAACGGCCAGCCAATCTCGAATTCGGGTAACGCCAACCAGCGGCGGCTCTACTCCGGATGTACGCTCAACGATCCTCCGAGCAGTTGCATTTTTTCCTCCATGGGTGAGATCGCCAGCATTGCGAACTCCTCATACAACGCGCTTGAGGTGAGCCTGCAGAAACGCTTCAGTCACGGCGTTTCTTTCCTGGCGTCGTACACGTGGTCGAAGTCGATCGATGACGCGTCGTCATTTAACATGACCGGCTCGGAGGCGAAACCGGTCGCGGGAGAGAACGACCTGGCGCAAAACCCCTTCGATTTGTCAGCGGAGCGCGGGCTGTCGATGTTCGATGCTCGCCAGCGCTTCGTTTTCAGCTATTCATGGGATCTTCCCTTCTGGGCGAACGGGCACGAGTGGTACAAGCGGGTCTTTGGAGGATGGCAGTTGAACGGAATTGTTACGCTAATGAGCGGCACGCCATTCACTGTGTTCGATTCAAACGACGTGTCGGCCCAAGGTAGCGCACCTGAGATTACGGGTTTTTCGTCGCAACGTCCTAACCTTGTCGGCAACCCGAACGATGGCCCGCACACGGTCACTGCCTGGCTCAACGCCAGTGCGTTCCAGCAACTGGATCCGGTAGCAAATGCGGGACAGTTTGGCACCGCCGGACGCAACATCGCGATCGGGCCCAGCTACATGGATTGGGACTTCGGAGTATTGAAGAACATCAAGACGTCGGAATCGACGGCGATACAGTTCCGGGCGGAGCTGTTCAATATTTTGAATCATCCGAATTTCCGCCTGCCGGACAGCGACATCAGTTCGCCAACCTTTAACCAGATCCTTGCGGCGCGCGACCCGCGGCAGGTGCAGTTCGCGCTGAAGTTCCTGTTCTGAGTTAGACGAAGCCAAGTGCCACGGCTTGCTGTGAAGTCGAGAAGTCGAAGATGCTACTGAAAAGGGAACTAGGGTTGGGTGCGGCGATAGCCGTAGTTTGCGGCGAATCGGTCGCGCTAGGCATCTTTCTGACTCCAGCGGCAATGGCGAAGTCACTTGGCTCGCCGCTGCTGTTGCTTGCCGTGTGGCTCGCGATGTCAGTGATGGTCGGAGCGGGCACGCTCTGCTTCGGAGAGCTCGCGGTTAATCTGCCGGAGGACGGCGGAGCCTACGTCTATTTGCGGCACTTCTACGGGGAACGCACGGCGTTTCTTTACGGCTGGATGTCGATGGCAGTCATGGACTCAGGCCTTGCCGCGGCGCTTGGGGTTGGCGCGGCGGCTTACATCGCGACGCTCCTGCCTGCCGCTGGGGAGTTTCCCACGTTGACCGCAGCATTGCTGCTAATCGGCATTGCCGCCATCAACTATCGCGGTACCCGCATGAGCGGGAGATTCATGGCGGCGGTTAACTGGCTGAAGCTATTCGTTATTGCATTGCTGATCACGTGGGCGTTCGCCGTTCACGCGCCGTCACACTCCAACCTGTTGCCGCTTGCTACTCGTCGTCCTGGATCAGGCCTCCTCGTGATGAGCATCGCCGGTGCTTATATCAATGCATTCTTCAGTTTCGGCGGATGGTGGGATGTAACCAAACTCTCTGGCGAAATTCGCGAACCTCAACACAATCTGCCGCGAGCGCTGATTATCGGTGTGCTTGCTGTAACGCTGGTTTACGTTGGGTTGAGCGCAGCGTTTCTCCATGTCGTACCGCTCCAGCAGGTCACATCGAACCAGGCCTTCGTAGCACAATTCGGAGAAGCATTGTTTGGCCCCACCGGGTCCGTTGTGCTTTCGGTCTGCGTACTGATTTCGGTGCTCGGCGGACTTTCGGCTTTGACCATGGCAGCCCCCCGTGTGTACTTTGCCATGGCCCAGAAAGGCCAGTTTTTTGCCGTGTTCGGTCGCCTACACCCGCGCTTCAACTCGCCCACGAACGCAATCCTCCTACAGTTGTTCTGTTCATTGGCGGTGCTAGCCCTCGGGGCGTTCGACAAGATCATCTCCTACATCATCTTCACCGCGGTCTTCTTCCTAGCGCTCACGGCTGCCGCGGTGTTCGAGCTGCCCGAAGTGCGCCAACACTTCTGGTATCCGCTTGCGCCCGCACTTTTCATTATGTGCTGCGCGGCCGTTGCACTGATGATCGTCATGCGTAACCCTGTCGAAGCGGGGCTCGGCGTCGGAGTCGTCTTGCTCGGCTATCCTCTGTATTGGAAGCTGTCGAAATCACAAGGCCGGCGCGACGTTCCGGTGCAAGCCGCAGCAAACGAATAGGTGTTGCTATGCCAGCAGAGAAGGCTGAAGTTCTAAAACAGAGAGTTGAACGCAAGATCGAACTCATTGAGATGGCGAGGCCGGCGGCGAACTCGCGAGGGTGTATGACGAGTGGCGTGCACACTCCGGACGGCAGAACCTGCCCGGCATCCTAAAGTGCTTCAGCCATCGGCCCGATTTTCTTCGCCAAGTGGTGGACTTCAGTAACACGGTCCACTTCTCCGAAGGCCATCTCGATCGCCGCATGAAGGAGGCTATTGCCAGCTACGTCTCGTACCTGAACCGGTGTCCATATTGACTGGACTCACATGCTTACTTCCTGCGTGTTCAGGGAGCTGAGGAGAAGATCGTGGATGCGATCGCCGAGGGCGATCTTGATCGCGGCGGGCTGACGGTTGCCGAGCGAGCGCTCCTCGATTACGTGAAGAAGGTCACAGAAGCTGCATATCGCACCACACCCGGTGATGTACAGCGTCTTCGCGACTTCGGATGGACCGAGCCGCAGATCGCCGAAGCCGTGTATGTAACCGCTCTGTTTGCGTTCTTCAATCGGGTCGCCGACGCGTTCGGCATCGCCCCCCAGGGCTACTTGGAAATGAACTCTTTAACGAAGTAGCGCCAGAGTCGTCCCTCTCGAATCTCTCGAGGCAATCTGTTAAGGAATTCGCCTGGTTGGTAACGAGAGTCGGCTTCGAGGAAGTGTTGGATTAACCGACTCATTGCGGGATAGGTTCTTCGGCGTTGACCGCATGCGTTAAGGCGTTAAGGTACGATCCGCTGGACAACAGGACAACAAATGGACAAACCTGACCGCGAGCTCGTAACTTCACTTTAGCCGGATGCTTAGAATCAGTAACTTAGGGGTCTATTAGTGGTGAACCGCGTTCGATCCCGACCCGGTACACCGTGTCTGCGGAGCCTTTGCGATCAATGTAAGGTCGCACGGACTGTGGCAGGTCACCGCTTCAGCCTTCCATTGAGAACCATCCTACTCCGCTGCTTGGTGCCGAGCGATTCGTGCGTAGCAGTCAATCCGCCCACGTACGTCGGAGACAGGGCACCAAGAAAAAAGCGTTTCGACGGCGTCCCCATATGCCCGATTCAGGACTTGGCGAGTAAGATAGCGAATCGGTTGGAGATTAGTTTGCGGCTCGTGATTGGAGGTCGGCATGAACACTGGGTTCATCGGCATCGGTAGCATGGGTGGTATGCTCATCCGAGTGCTGCTGCGGTCGAGAGTGTTAGCACCGCAGGAAATCTGGGCAGCGAATCGCTCGCCAGCGAAGTTCGATGCCCTCGCAGCGGACTTTCCCGATATCCATATCGCGAGTGCCAAACAAGTCGCTGCCAACTGCGATCTGATTTTTCTTTGCATCAGCGCGGCTGATGCGGCTGTAGTCCTCGCGCAGATGGACGGGGAACTCTATCCTGACCAGTTGATCGTAACCACTGCTGCTACGATTCCGTTAAGAGTGTTGGAAAATCAAGTGCCATGCCGTGTGGCCAAGCTGATCCCGTCCATCACGCAGGAGATCGGAGCCGGAGTCGCACTGCTGATGTACGGGACGCGATTCACCCCAGAGGATCGCAATATGTTGGAAAATCTTCTGGGCCGGGTCAGCAAACCCGTGGCAATTACGGAGTCAATGGCGCGTCCCGCAATCGGACTCACTTCAGGAGGCCCTGCGCTATTGGCTTACCTGTTGCAGTCCATGGCGAATGAAGCCGTGCGCAGCAATGCCGAGCTTCCGCCGGGATTGGCTCGTGAATTGGTACAGGAAACCGCACGTGCGACAACGAGACTCTTCACTGAAGCGCATATGACGACCGAAGAAATAATCTGCCGAGTAGCGGTTCCGGGCGGCATGACTGCGCTCGCTCTCGAAATTCTGTCACAGCATGTGCCTGAAGCGTGGCAGACCGTTTTCCGAAAGACGGGCGAGCGGGAAAACAAGTCTCGCGAATCACTCGCCCTCTAGGAGTGTTCCTCACTCGCGCTGTAGTTTCGCCGAGTTATTGCGATTCATCTCGACCCTTTAGAGCAGGCAGTTCAGTAACGCTTCACTCCGATGATCTTCCACACTGGCTCGTTATCAGCTCGTCTTTAAAGCAGTTCCTTGGAAGTTATATCCCGGAAGGTGAATTGGGGATAGGGTAGGGACGGCGATCTCTGCAAAACCATCCATGCCGCGAGCGTATTCGGACGATTTGCGCTGCAAGATTCTGGAAGCGTACGAAGCAGGCCG
>CAZDYZ010000698.1:0-8411 GCA_964509525.1 uncultured Acidobacteriaceae bacterium | reverse complement strand
CACGCGGCGCAGCATCCATGAAAAGGCCAAGCAGTTCGAGCCCATCGAGAATGGCTTTCGCATGACCGCGCATCAGCCGTCGGCGAACAGCGCGCCGTACAAGCTGCTGGGCGTCTATGGCCAGCCAATCTCAACTACGATTGATTTCGTCCTGCCGAACCGGCGCTACGAGACCATCCGCTGCGGCGAGAAGTGGTTCGCCAGCCTTACG
Source organism: uncultured Acidobacteriaceae bacterium (assembly GCA_964509525.1). Lineage (GTDB taxonomy): Bacteria > Acidobacteriota > Terriglobia > Terriglobales > Acidobacteriaceae > Bog-257. Next base: position 8,200 of record CAZDYZ010000698.1, on the reverse strand, counting down.
ACGGTCACGCCGACCGCCGAGAACCAATGCCGCATCGATGTCTGCGCGGCGTGGAACATCCTGTATCTCGTGCCGTTCTTTACGCCCATCGCCAAGTTCTTCGGGCGCCGCTTCGTCCGCCAGGACCAGTTGACCATGATCCAACAGGCCGAAGGGCTGAGATACAACCCCAGCCTCATGCTGATTGACGACGCCGACCGGCCGGCGAAGTGGTATTTCGAGCTGAAGCAGGCGCGGCTGGAATCTCAGGCAACGGGCGCTCCGATGCGGCATCCCATGAGCGGGCCGGTGACCCTGCGCTGGAGAAGCTAAGCGCTCTGGAATCTTCCTGGCAACTTCCCTGGGGGATGAAAGAGCGCTTACGGACCTTGCTCATCGCCGCGTTGGTGGGAGCGGCTGTGGGAATCTTCATCCTTTATCCCATCAACGAATTCGTTTACTTCTCCGAGCACAGGCCGTTGGTGGAATCCACCCCGGGCGGTTTTGCTCTGTCGCAGTTGCAGCAGTCGTTGCACGGCGGAACTCCCAGGAAGACCGCGTTTTACGCGATCGTTGGCATTATCCTAAGCGTGGCAGCAGCTGCATTGTATTCCGCTATGCACCGCGGTTTGCAGCGGATCGAGCAGTTGAGCGCCGCACTCGGTGAGGACCTGCGCGCGCTGATCGCCCGCGGCGAAAGCAATAACCTGGAATTCAAGTCCTCGTTTCGCTGGGACCTGCGCGAGAACAAGCTCAATCGCGGGCTTGAGGCTGTCGTACTGAAGACGCTAGCCGGCTACATGAACGGTAACGGCGGTACGCTACTTATCGGCGTTGCGGACGACGGGAGCGTGGCTGGCCTGGAGAACGACTACCGGACCCTAAAGAAACCGGATCGCGACGGCTTCCAGCAAGTGTTGATGACCGCCATTGCCACCAAGCTCGGCGGCGATGCATGTCATGTTGTGCAGATGGTGTTCCACTCTCTGGATAGCAAGGATGTCTGCCGCGTCATGGTTGGGCCGGCGCACCGTCCAGTGTACGTGAAAGACGGCGACACGCCGAAGCGGTATGTCCGCACCGGCGTAAGCACGCGGGAGCTCAACGTCCAGGAGGCCATCAACTACACCTCCGCCCGCTGGCCAAAGTGAGAGTGCGACCTCCTAGCGCGCAGCTCCAGCGGCGCCGTGGGATATACTGCCGTCTTGCGATCGGGAGCGCACCCTTCATGATCGAACGACTCAAGGCGAGCTCGGGTGGCGTCATCGGCTTCAAGGTCAGCGGCAAGATGACTCCCGAGGACATCAAGGGCTTCGAGCCGCAAATCGCCCTCCTCATCGCCCAGCGCAAGCATAAGCCCATCGGCATTGTCGCCGACCTCTCCGAGATGCACGGAGCCGAGCTGGCGGCCCGCTGGGACGAAATGCGCTTCCTTCAGAAGCACACCGACCACATCGCGCGCATGGCCGTGGTCGGCGCCAGCAAGTGGGAGGAGATCATCGCCATCCTCACCGCGGGCGCGGCTGTGCTGCAGTCTGAGACTCGCTACTTCGACACTTCTGAAATCCTGCAGGCCTGGGCGTGGGTCCGCACGGCCAGGCACGCCGAAGATGTCCCCGTCCGCCAGATCTCCGCCGCCACCGGCATCTGGAAAGACTACCATCCCGAGTACACGGGGCTGTAAACTCAGGTTTCCCAGATACCAGGAGCTCCCGGCTGTCTTCCTTAATCGTGCCGGTCGCTACGCCAGACGGAGTCGAAAGGTTGTTTTCTGTGGCAGATGACTAATAACCTAAGGACGGTGACTTCGTCATAGCTCGCCCTCTGGCCCAAGGGTGATACGCCAGAAGAGCGGCAACGCCGCTGGGCTCCCTGATTCGAGTAAAAAACTATAGTACCGGTGCAACGCGACAAAGCGGCTCGCCGGGCTTATCATCATGGCTTGGGGTGTGCGGCGGACATACCCTAGTTCCTTGGCACCACCACAGCATCGACCGAGACTCAACTTCAGGGAAAGGAAGCATTTATGGCGACTACGCTTGCACCTACGCGCGAAGGCTTAAAGGAAACCAACATTCCTGCGCAATTCAAGAACGAACCGGCGGTCGATTTTAGTAACCCGGAGAACGTGCGTCGCATGCGCGCCGCCCTCGAAAAAGTCCGCGCCGAACTGGGACGTGAGTATGACCTGATCGTCGGCGGACGCCGCATGAAGACTGCTGAGAAGACGACCTCCATCAATCCGGCCAAGCCTTCGGAGGTTGTTGGCATCCATCAGACCGCAGGGTCGGCTGAGGTCGAGCCGGCGATGGAGGCGGCGCTCAAGGCATTCCGGACCTGGCAGCACTCCTCGGTCGAGGAGCGCACCGGTCTGCTGTTTCGGACCAGCGCCCTGATGCGGGAACGCAAGTTCGAGCTGATGGCGTGGATGGTATTCGAGGTTGGAAAGAACTGGGCTGAGGCCGACGGCGACATCGCAGAGCTGATTGATTTCTGCGACTTCTACGCGCTGGAAGCGATTCGCCTGTCAAAGGCTGAGCCGCCTGTGCAGTTGCCGGGCGAGCGCGACCATTTGCTCTATATCCCGCTAGGGGTGGGTGTGGTGATTCCCCCATGGAACTTTCCCGGTGCCATTATGGGCGGGATGACACTGGCTTCCATCGTGTGCGGCAACTCTGTGATCCTCAAGCCCTCGAGCGAATCACCGACCATCGCTGCGAAGGTCTTCGAGATTCTGGAGGAGGCTGGCTTGCCTGACGGAGTGGCCAACTTCTGCCCTGGCCATGGCAACAGCTTTGGTAATGCCCTTGTGGAGCATCCCAAGACGCGCTATATCGCATTTACCGGCTCGAAGGAAGTAGGCTTGCACATCAACCGTCGCGCCGCAGAGCAGCAGCCCGGGCAGATCTGGATCAAGCGCACCGTCCTCGAGATGGGCGGCAAGGACTCGATCGTAGTAGACGCCGACGCCGATTTCGACGCTGCGGTTGAAGGTGTCGCGGTTTCGGCGTTCGGCTTCAGTGGACAGAAGTGCTCGGCGTGTTCACGTGCCATCGTGGATGAACGCATCTACGACCGTTTCCTCCAGCGGCTGAAAGAGCGGGTCGAGAAGATCACGGTCGGTGATCCAGCGCAAAACCCGAACATGGGTCCGGTGGTGAACGAGAAGTCGATGAAATCAATCCTCGGCTACATCGAGAGGGGGCTTGCAGAAGGAGGACGCCTGATCACCGGCGGTGGGCGACTGAGCGAAGCCGGTGACGGCTACTTTATCCCGCCGACCGTGATTGCTGATGTTGATCCCATGGCCACAATCTCGCAGGAGGAGATTTTTGGTCCGGTGCTAGCGGTGATCAAGTCACGCGGCTTTGCGGATGGCCTGGCCATTGCCAACAATACTGAGTTCGGCCTGACGGGCGCGGTCTATACATCGTCGGAAGATAAGATTGCAGTGGCCAAAGAGCAGTACCACGTCGGCAACCTGTACATCAATCGCAAATGCACAGGGGCCATTGTGGGCGCGCATCCGTTCGGGGGCTTCAACATGTCGGGAACGGATTCAAAGGCTGGAGGGCCGGATTATCTTCTGCTGTTCACCCAGGCGAAGGCGATAGGTGAGACCCTGGCGCGATAGGTCAGTAACACCACCGCCGTGAGCTATTTCCGGCGGCTTCGCGCACCGCTCCCCTTGCTTGAGGACACGCTCACTACCTGCAGAGTGGGACGGACGCGGGACGACTGTCCGTGCGACAGGGGACTCGGTGGTATCCCCGACATCGAGGCCGTAGCCAAGCTGCGCCGTGACTCGCTGATTGCAACAACGTCAAGGCTGATCCGATCCAGCCGGCATGGGGCACGGCCGCCTAAAGACGTGTATGCTTCTCGGACGGAGGTCTGAAAAGCCGTCCAGGACGAGGTGCTTTCGACGCCGCGCAGAGCACCATAGAATGCGGCCGTCATTGTTTGCGCGGCCTGCAGAGCCGTGCACCTACTGCCGCGTGCGACCGTCGAGGCACATCACTGAAAAGTAACTTTAGGAGGATCCATGCGCGAAGTAATCGTGACGAACGATGGACCCAAAGCCATCGGGCCGTACTCCCAGGCTATTAGGGCAAACGGATTCGTGTTTGTCTCGGGACAGGTCGCGCTCGATCCGGCGACGCAGCAGGTTGTACCCGGAGACGCTACTGCACAAACCGAACGCGTGCTGCAGAACCTTGCGGGTATTCTGAAGGCCGCGGGCACTTCGCTGGACCGCGTGGTGAAGACTACTGTCTTTCTGAAGAACATCTCCGATTTCTCCGCCATGAACGAAGTCTATGGCCGCCACTTCACGCAAGCTCCTCCCGCCAGGTCGACCGTGGAGGTGGCCCGCCTGCCTAAAGATGTCCTGGTTGAGATTGAAGTCATTGCTCTCGGATAGGGCTGACAACCTCCCGTTACCGTGAAGCTGGTGGACGCCCGAACCCCGCTCAGCATAGCAACCGTGAGAACATGGTCTCGCTGCCCGGATGAATCTCAGCGATCGAACTTACGTCGCCGTGCACATTGTCTTAAGTGTACTGGTCTGCGTTCGCCATCAAGGCGTAAGGCATTGGCCATGGTACGTGGTATGGAACCTCTGCGCGATCGCATTGATTTTCTTACTTGCCCGCAGGCAGGGCTACGGTTTGGGCTGGGAGTTTGCTCATGATTGGCTGCCGGCCTTCCTATTCATCACCGTCTTTGAAGAAGTCTCGTTTCTGTCACTCTCCATTCGGGGCGAGTGGCAAAATGCGCACTTGATTGCCTTCGAGTCGCTGTTCTTCTCGACGCCGCCCACTCTATGGATGCACGCGCACGTCCCATCGTGGATGGTTGAGGTTCTGGAGTTTGGTTATTTCTTCTTTTATCCGCTGTATCCGGTATTCGGCGGAATGTACTGGGCGTGGCGCAGGAGGCCGCGTTTCGCGGGTGCATTTCGTCGGCTGACCGATGCACTCAGCATTGGATACGTATTCTGCTACACAACCTACCTGCTTTTCCCGACGCAGAGTCCGGCAAATCGCATGGGAGTGCAGCAACTCTCTAGCGCGCATACAGGACCGTTCCGAGCCATGGTACGGCTCATCCAGAGCCATGGGGGCGTCCATGGCAATGCTTTTCCAAGCGCTCACATCATGCTGGCCTTCGAGGTGCTCATGTTCGTCTGTCGGTTCCTACCCCGTGCTGCGCCGTGGCTTTTGGTGCCGATCCTTCTGATGTGCGGGGGAGCCATATATGACGGGTATCACTATGCCAGCGATGTCGCGGCCGGAGCGCTATTGGGAATCATGGTGGCTCTGGGCTTCCTCCGCCACACGTGAATGCAGCATAGGGGGCTCTTCTCGTCGCTCGCCTCACTCACTCTTGATAACGGCTGGCATGAGTCACAATATAACCTTCTCAATAGCAGAGGACGTAACGCTAACTAAATTGAGTATCTGAAGTGCCGGAGTGCTAGGCTTTCGTCACTTTGCCGCTGCGCAGGCAGGAGGTGCAAACGCGCATGCGCCTGTTGCCGGTCTTGGTCGTGGCGTGGACCGGGCGCAGGTTCACGTTCCAACGACGCTTGGTCACGTTATGGGCGTGACTGATCTTATTGCCCGAACGCGGTCTTTTGCCGCAGATTTCGCAAGCTTGTGCCATTGATTACTCCAGAAGATTTAGCGGCTGGTTAAAAAACATCATAGCTGATGGGAAGGGCTTGGGGCAAATCAGCGACAACCGCCTCTACCGTACGGCGCCCGCAACAGGCCGACGCAACGATGCTACACTGGCGCCAATGCCCAAGATAACCCAGAGGTCCGGCGATATCGGCAGCAAGGAATCTGTTGCCCCTGGCACACTGTACCTTGTTGGCACACCCATCGGTAATCTAGAAGACATCACGCTGCGTGCGTTGCGTACATTGAAGGACGTGGACCTGATTGCCTGCGAAGATACACGTCAGACTATGAAGTTGCTGAATCACTACGGCATCGAGAAACCGATTGTGAGCTACCACGAGCATAACGAGCTCACTCGAGCCCCTGAGCTAATTGTGCACCTGGAAAACGGTGACAACATCGCTGTGGTCGCCGATGCAGGAACACCTGGCATCAGCGATCCTGGGTATCGCCTAGTAACTCTCGCAGTCCGCCATCATATCCGCGTGGTACCGATCCCTGGCGCGTCGGCGTTCCTCTCCGCGTTAGTAGCCAGCGGGTTGCCGACGGATTCGTTTCGCTTCGGTGGCTTTCTCCCTTCCAAGGCGGGCGCCCGGCGCAACGCGCTGGAGGCGATCCGCAACTCGCCGCGCACGGAGATATTCTACGAGGCACCGCACCGGATTGTGGACACGCTGCGCGACATCGTGGAGAGTCTCGGAACGGAGCGACACGTAGTCATTGCCCGCGAGGTCACAAAACTGCATGAAGAGTTTGTGCGCGGCAGCGCCAATAAGTTGCTGGAGCAAATGGAGCAACGCAGCGATATTAAGGGGGAGATCACGCTGTTAATCGGCAAGGCAGAAGAGGCGGTGCGGACAAAACCTTCTGTCCAACACATTGCCCGCCGGGTCCAGGAGTTGATGCGCAGCGGTGAGATCGAGGAAAAAACTGCCTTGAAGCAGGCAGCGCGGGAGTTCGGATTGTCGAAGAGCGAGGTCTACCGCGAACTGCAGAGATTCAAGTGAGGAAGGGAGACTCCGCAAGCGATGGAGGACATACGTTGCGCGGGATCCCACTTTGATCGATCCGCCTCTCGAAGCCTGCCAGCAAGTACCGTAGCAGATCTTTTTGGATTGGAATGCGAGCGGTGATCCCCTTCACTGGTCTGTGTTTTCCCTTCTCTGCGCTATCACATGCAGTTGCCGCGATCGGGAAGAGGAGAAAGGCCAGATCAGCTTGAACACATCGCGTCACCGTACGCCTGAAGCTGCACAGCATCGCGCCCTGATCCGCAGTTCGGAGCTTGCCTGCTAAGATCGAGACAAGCGCGCTGTGCGGCATCGGTCACCAGACCCTTCCTGATTTCTTCAAGAAATAGGCTTTGGGCTGGGGGTAGGCTTTTTGCACCATTGACTCCCGGAACAGCAGTGCTCAACAATACCAAGTAGTCAACTAGTCAGTGGCCGCCGGGCAGCATCGTGTCCTAGGGGTTTCGCGCGACATCCTGTCTTACCGCCGACCCAAGGACAAATCCTATGGCGAACATCCTTTGCGTGGACGACGAACCGCATTTCGTTGAGCTAAAGTGCGCAATTCTCAGGGCCGCGGGGCATCAGGCTACCTCCGCTACCTCCGCGCAGGAGGCAATTGGCAAACTGGAACAGGATAGTTTCGATGCGGTCGTCACCGACTGGCGACTGGGCGATGGTGACAGCCGCGCCATTGTGCATGCCGTCAAAGCACAATCCAGTACGCCGGTCGTCGTGATCTCTGGCTACGTGTCCGAAGCCTTTCAAGCCGCTGAACCGCTGGCCGATGTTTACCTCGAGAAACCGGTCAACGCCGAGGAGTTGATCGCTGTTGTGAACGAACTGCTTGAAACCCGTGACCACCCGCAATGAGCTATACATGGTTGGCCAGAATGTTCCTGTCGAAGACCCTAACTTAACTTAGTGCTCTGAACCGTAATTATGGTGACGTATTTCTCGGGCGGGCGGCGGCTGCCCCGGGTTGCAACTTTGCCACATCCGGCATCGTAGTGATGGCTGGTCCCGAGGGGAGCGGCGGTGGACCGGCCCTCAGTTGAAGGTGGTTGAGCGGGGAGTTGCCGCCATAGCTCGGGTATCAGTGTTCTGCCCGTTTCGCCGCTGCGTCGGTGGGGCTGGAACCGATGCCGTTGCTTGGGCAAGGATCCGGTGATGAATCGTGAAAAGGGCCAGTTCCAGACGGTCGGAAACACCGATCTTGTCAAAGATGTTGCGCAAGGCGTTCTTTATCATCTGCTCGCTGGTGTAGAGCTGCGAGGCGATCTCCCGGTTCTTGTAGCCCTGCACAACCCCGGAGATGATGCGCAATTCTCTGTCCGAGAGCCTGCCTCGCACGCGTGCTCCGACGAGATCTTCGCTGACTTCGCCATCCGCCATATTGGGGCTCTGCAGGAAAGGCTCACCTCGTGACAAGCGACGGACGGCTTCGATCACGACGTTGCCGCTCGCGCAGCGATAGATCGCTCCTTGCACACCCATTCGCATAAACGAGGCGGCATTCTCGGT
>CAZDYZ010000697.1:0-6417 GCA_964509525.1 uncultured Acidobacteriaceae bacterium | reverse complement strand
GGCGAATCACGTCGCCTTCCTTCCGCACAATCAGCAACGCCTTACTGTGCACCTTAAGTCCCATCAGGCCGTACACTACATGGACGCCGTACTCCTCCAGTTTGCGTGCCCACTCGATATTGCTCTCCTCGTCGAAGCGAGCCTTCAGCTCCAGTAGCACGGCGACCTGCTTGCCGTTCTCTACTGCTTCCAGGAGAGCATCCACCACCGGCGCGTTGCGGCCGACCCGATAGAGGGTGATTTTGATGGCCAGAACGTTGGGGTCCTTCGCTGCCTGCTGCAGCAGTCCGACAATCGGCTGAAAAGAATCGAAGGGGTGATGAAAGACAATGTCGCCGCGGCGGATGGTGGTGAATATGTCTTCGTCGTCTGCATCCTTGAGCGCGGCAGGAATCGCCGGAACAAAGGGCGGAAACTTTAGGTCGGGCCGATCGACTTTGGTCAGGTGGCGTACTCGCACCAGCGACAATGGACCATTTAGCTTGTAGATATCGTCCCGCTCCAGTTCCAGGTTTTCGACCAGGATGTCGAGTACCCGAGCGGACATACCCTCGTTGATTTCGACCCGCACGACGTCGGCGAAGCGGCGCTGCCAGACGCCTTCCTCGACCGATTCCAGCAAGTCACCGGCTTCCAGGTTCTGAATTTCACTGTCGGCGTCGCGGGTAACGTGGAAAGGATGCGCCTCAAGGATCTCCATGCCCGGAAAAAGCGCTCCGAGATTGGCCGTGACCAACTGCTCCAGCCAGACGAAGCCTTGCTCTTTCACCACCGTCTTCTTGGCAAGGCCCTTTACCTTCGGGGTCATCGTCACGGATACCAACTGCGGCAAGGTGTCGGGAATCTTTACACGCGCGAAGTGCTCGTCGCCTTCGCTACCCCGCAAGAGCACCGCCAAATTCAGACTGAGGTTCGAGATATGCGGGAAGGGACGTCCGGGATCAAAGGCCAAAGGAGTCAGAGTGGGAAAGACCGTCTCCTGAAAATAGGAATCGGCCATGGCCCGCTGTTCCTCCGTGAGATCCGCATAATTCAGGATGCGAATTCCCGCCTCCTTTAACGCAGGTACCAGTTCCTTGCTCCAGCAATCATGCGCACTACGATAGAGGCGGATTACCGCTGCACGGATGGCCCGCAACTGCTCCGACGAGCTCATACCGTCGGCTCCGGGATCGCTTACCCCCTTCTCGACTTGCCGCTTAAGGCCGGCCACTCGAACCATGAAAAATTCGTCCACATTGGACCCGACGAATGACAGGAACATCAGCCGTTCCAGCGGGGGGTTTCTGCCGTCCTGGGCCTCCTCCAGCACGCGCCGCTGAAAATCCAGCAGGCCCAGCTCCCGATTGATGAACAGCCCCAGATCATCGAGGTCGTGGGCTGCCTGGGCTAAACCCTGACTAGGGATTTCCAAGGCGGTTGCAGAGGTGGCACGTGACGACTTTCGGCGCGGTTTAGAAGGAGCGGGTTTAACCGACGTGCTCATAAAGGGCGTGGCAGAGGTTCATTGTAAATGCGCCCAGCATCCGTTGAACACCGAGCAAAGCGGAAAAAGGCGGTTGCGCCTGCTGACTCGACGGGGAGCGGGGGCGCCGGAGGCAGCAATTTTCCGCCAAAGCAAGCCCAACAGGTCGGTTTGCAGTCGGCCATCGTTATCAATCCCGTCCCTACCCGTTCGTCTGATGTGCACTTCGTTCCTTGAATGCCATGCTTGAACCCGAAACAACGGTGTAAGCAACAGGAGCACGCAATGGGCAAAACTAACAACGAAATCTGGGACGCTATCTCGAACCACATAGGAACACTCGCTGAGCAGACGGGACAGGCCATAGCGGCCATTGATACCGGCCATCGCGTCGCTGCCAGCGGCGTTTACTGGAGACCTGGTGTCATCGTCACGGCGAGCCATCTCGTCCGCCGTGCGCCCGAGGTCAGTATCATTCTTCCCGATGGCGGCACCGTCAAGGGAACGGTTGTCGGGCACGACAGCACGACGGACCTCGCAGCCGTCCGCACCGAAGACGGGGGGACGCTTGCCACTTTGCCGCTCGCCTCCGGCGCGAAGATCGGTGAACTGGTGCTGGCCGTCGCGCGGTCCGGGCGTGGCGAACTTTCCGCCAGCTGTGGAATCGTCGCTCGAATTGGCGGACCATGGCAGTCCTGGCGCGGCGGGCAGATCGACCGTCTCCTGCGCCCCGATGTCAGGCTCTATCCTGGCCAGTCCGGTAGCGCGTTGATCAACGGCCACGGCGAACTGTTAGGCATGAACAGTGCGGTTCTTGCACGCGAGTCAGTGATCACCGTGCCCCCCGAGACCGTTGATCGTGTGATCAACGAACTATTGGAAAGCGGTCACATCAAGCACCCCTATCTTGGGATCGCCATGCAGGAAGTTTCGTTGCCGCAGGAATGGCGCACCATTGTCGATCCTGATCAGGAGTATGGTCTCCTGGTAATCCACGTGGCGCCCAACGGGCCTGCCAAGGAAGCCGGCATTCATCTTGGTGATGTCATCGTCCACGCCGACGCACAGCCGCTTCAAGGCGTTCGTCATCTTCATCGCATGCTCGGGCAGAGGCACACTGGAGACGCGTTCAAGCTGAAAGTACTTCGTAGCGGACGTACCATAGAGATGGAAATTACTCTCGGCGAACGCCCACGGCGATGAGCATGTTAAGCAGCGGAGTTAGCAGGGTGAGCGAAACCAAGCGTCGTCAGCCAGCTGTGAAGGCGGTACGGGTGCTAATCTACGCCGCTTCCCCTTTTACTCGCGCTGGACTCGAGCGCCTGCTGAAGCCGGGATCCCTTCTACAGCTGGTGGGAGAAGTCAGTAATCGGGCTGGCCTGCTGTCGGCAGTCGCCGAAAGCGATCCGGACATAATTCTTTGGCGCATGGAGGGGCGGTTATCGGAGATCCGCTGGAAAGAGTTGACCACTGCAGGCGTTCCCATCGTGTTGCTGGCCGAACGTGCCGATCGTCTCAGCGCGGCGGCCGCGGTTGCCGACGGAGTGCAGGCCATTCTAATCGGGGACGTTACTGCAGCAGAGATAGCCGCAGCTGCCGCGAGCGCCAGCTCAGGATTGCTTACCCTCTCAAGCGACCTCGCCGATGTTGTTCGTCAGGGCCTGCTTGCTTATTCCCAGGACGAAGGCGATACCTCACCTGAAAACCACGTTTCCATCATTTACGGCTCTCCGGAGCACCTTACCCTCAGGGAGCGAGAAGTGCTCGAGATGATGACCGAGGGTCTCTCGAACAAAGAGATTGCAACACAACTCCACATCTCCGTGCATACTGTCAAGTTTCACATCAGCTCCATCTTGGGCAAACTGGGAGCATCCAGCCGCACCGAGGCCGCTGCTATCGGTCTGCGCCGCGGACTCATCACCATCTAAGAGCTGGACTTAGGCTATTTTCTTAGTGCGTGCACTTCTCTGCAACCAATCCTGCGAAGTCCCTGCTGAGGGAAGAAAAGTATGGGGCTGCGATGTATTTGCCATTGTGACCCGCCAAGAAATCCAGCATAGTTCAACTGAATCACACAAAGTTGCATTCGTGTGCGAACACATACGCCATGGTCATCTGTAGAATCCTATCGAAAGCACTACGTTGAAAGAGCGGTACCACACCCTCGAAGCAAGCAGACACACTGCCATACGTGGCCAGCTGAGTGGTGACCGCGCCGATCGTATAAGGCCGCAGGTCTAAGGCTGCCGCTCACCCGACTTTTTCGGCTACCTGCGACAGAGCATAGTCTTCCAGCAGGCGGGCGTCGCTGTTGAATTTGCGGATGCCCTCAGCCAGCTTCTCTGTTGCCATTGCGTCTTCGTTGTGCATCCAGCGGAAGGCCTTTTCATCCAGGTGGAGGTGCTGTTCCTTGCTCGCCTGCGCCTTGACCGGATCAAGTTGACGATCCAGAATGCCCTCGCCTTGTTCCAACTGCTCAAGGAGCTCCGGACTAATGGTGAGCAAATCTGCCCCCGCCAAGCGGAAGATTTGATTCACATTCCGAAAACTTGCACCCATCACTTGGGTCTTGTAACCGTATTTCTTGTAGTAGTTGTAGATGCGGGTGACCGACGCCACGCCGGGATCCTGGTCTGGAGGAATTTCGGTGCCGCCGTTCTCCTTCTTGTACCAATCGTAAATCCGTCCCACGAAAGGTGAAATCAAGGTTACTCCGGCTTCGGCGCAGGCAACAGCTTGGGCAAAGCTGAACAAGAGTGTCAGATTGCAGTGTATGCCTTCCTTCTCAAGAAACTCGGCTGCTCGAATGCCTTCCCAAGTGCTGGCGACCTTGATCAGAATGCGTTCGCGCGTCACACCTTTGTTTTCGTAGAGGCCAATGAGCTTGCGGGCCTTGGCGATAGTACCGTCGCCATCGAAGCTCAATCTTGCCGCGACCTCCGTAGAAACGCGCCCGGGGATTACCTTGAGGATCTCACATCCAAACAGGACAAAGAGATGATCGATGAATTCTTCGGCGGTTTCTTGGTGACGGCCATGGTGTTCAAGAGCAAGTTCGGTAGCCTCCTCGACCAAACGCCTGTAGACGGGCATCCGAGCGGCATGAAAGAGAAGCGAAGGATTGGTAGTAGCATCCTGCGGCCGGTGCCGGGCAATTGCTTCAATATCACCTGTATCCGCTACGACTGTTGTGTATTTCTTCAGGGATTCAAGCAACGTCATTTTGATCTCCTATCAGGCTCAATCGCTTGTGATTACTCGTGATTCTTGTCGGGGTCAATCGTGCTGGCAACGAGTGGGGAAGTTGTTCAGCCGACCACGACGTCGGGCTGCACTAACCTGGCGCGGAGAAAGTTCCTCGCGCAGCCATGCCGCCACGACATGTGTCGTCTGGCACCGACGTCAACTGCAGTCGCCGTGTTGGATCGTCACCAAGACAACTGTTCGCACTCCGTCCACCCCTATCAGTCATAAAACACCCTTGTCGCCGTATACCAAAACGCCCGTTCGATGTCTCCACTCGCCAAGAGGCGGGCGAAGCAAATCGCAAGATCTGGGCAATCATGGTTGGTGTCGTATATTTTAGTACCAAAATCGGCCTCGTCGTTCTATTGAACGCGCACTGCTGGGCAACCTGACGCTACACCTAATTCAGGCTGGCCGGTACGAGTAACGGTGAAATGTCGCGATGCGATAATGCCCCAAGCTAACGACTCACTCTAGGATTCGAAAGGATGGTTGGTTTTTCCGCGTGTGAAGCGACCGGTGGTCCAACAGCCTGCTACGCTATTGATTCTGAAACATCCACACTCACGCATGCCCTCTCCGGTGATGTTTATTCCAGTTTTTCTGGGCCTTTTTCTCTGACTTTAGTTCTCGTTTTTGTTGCTTCTTTTGTTGTTTTACATAGTTTTTCCACGTTTTATCCGCACTCTTCTGTGACGGCGGATGACTCGAATTCGCGTCGGCATGGGCAACAATCGGGTCTGAAAGCGACAAACCGACGAAAATACCCAGGATCAGAGTTGTAACTCTCCTCAGAAACTCAGTCGCCATAGGAGATACTCTTGCGGGATTTTACAACAAAGAGATCGATCTCACGTCAGAGTTCATTACAGATGGCTTCGACCGTAGGAGGCCGACTGTTAGTGGTGCAATGCGACGTTCTGCGGAAAGAGGGCACGAAGATCACTGAGTGAATCAACCGTATAAACCACAGTCAGGTTCTGTATCGCAGTTTGCGACAGGAATCCGAGGTTCGACTTACAGAGTAAAGCGATTGCCGGTGACATTGTCGGCCACATTCACTTTACGCTGTCGGCAGGACAGAGGCCGCAGCTCATCGCGTTTGTCACGGGGCAAAGAAACTGGAGATATCCAATATCAACTGCGTTGAGCTCGACGCAAAAGCGTCGATCAAGCCGTTCAGGGTAGGCACAACGGCCATATTAGACGTGACAGCCGAATCGACCGCATTCAACGTTGAAACAAGCGGTTGGGATTGACCGTCCGGCCACAACGACAGGTACCCTAGTGAACTTGCTGGCACAACGGTGGCATTGAAAACGAACGCCTGTGCTGTCACGGGCATTCCGCACGGACCACCCGCGGCGTTCACAGTGATCTCCCCGGCGATCGCACCGGACGTGCCGCGCGTGTCGAGTAGGCGACACGGCGTTGAGGGGTACAGCGATAGACCACCCTGGCCTGGGGCAGCAAAGTAGCCGTCAATGTCGATGATCAAGTCCGTGTCGTTACTGGCGAAGGCGCTGATGTCGCCGTTCGTACCGGCAGGCACGATCGCGGCGTTCGCCGTAATCGTCCCGGTGGGTGCGTTTAACGTCGAGACGTTAGGCTGATTGTGACCGGTTGGCCATGCCGTCAGATAGCCCAATGGGCCGCGGGGAACAGCGGTGAAATTCATCGAGTAGGCTTGAGCGTTGCCCGGC
>CAZDYZ010000696.1:0-3107 GCA_964509525.1 uncultured Acidobacteriaceae bacterium | reverse complement strand
TGGCTCCTGATACTGCTCCTGCCGAGCTCCACGGACGGGCTGTACTGTGTGAAATGGTGCTGTGGATTGGCGACCCGGAACAGGGGAAAACATACATCGATCAGGCGCTCTCGTTGGCCAGGCACGTGGCCGTGACCCAGCATGTAATGACGTTTCTCGAGCTGCAGACTATGTCGGACCACGAATTTCCCCATGGGCGGCGCTACTATACCAAATCGGGATACTTCCAATCTCTCGATGACGGCAGCATCGATCATTTAGTGGAATCCCTGGCCACGATCCCTTCTCCCACGACTCAGATCGAGCTAGTTTATCTCGGAGGACGAGCTCAGGAGATGGCTGCAGATGAGACTGCCTTTGGTGATCGCAGTTCCCCGTTCATGGTTAATCTGCTGGGCAACTGGTCCGACGCCTCGGAGGACGAAGCCAATATCAATTGGGTCGCCAATCTGTTCCAGACGCTTCATCCGTCTATGACGCCGGGCGCCTACATCAACTTCATGAGCGCGGACGAGAAAGAGCGTTCCCCCGAGGCATATCGAGACTGCTGGGAGCGGCTGGTGTCCGTGAAATCAAAATACGATCCCAAGAATTTTCTGCGCCTCAACCAGAACATTCCATCGCGAGAATCCTCAGATAGGCTTGCGAGCGCCAGTCTGGCACCAGACAGGCAATCGAGATGAAATGACTCTTAACCCAAGAGTCTTCCAGACAAAGCACATAGAAAAGAATCTCATGCGTGGCGGGTTGCACGGTTTGGTTTCGCCAGTTCGAATGCCCCAGGCTTGTCAATCGACTCGTCTCTCACAGATCGCAACGGAAAACGGCCCTGTTGGTTGGAAAATTACCCTATCGTCCGACGTACAGGCTGAGCATCAGTCCCAATTGGTTAAACGGCTGATTCGGACTGCTGCCCGTATTGTTCTGGTGTTCGTAGTAAGGGTTGAACTCCACATGCTTGCGGATTGGCAACAGACATCCGGCATAGATAGCGGTGTCACTCCATTTCCCGTATCGGCTGTTGTAGAAGAACTCGGCGCTGGCGTAAGGGGAGAGGCGATAGGAATGGATTGTTACCATCCTTTCAAGCTGGACCCGGTTGCGGTAGCGCCAGGAAAACCCGCCACCCTGCCAGTCCAGGTCTCCACGGTTCCGGTCACTGAGTAGCACTCGGGTCCTACGTATCAGGAAGTTGAGGGTGGCTACCGGTTCCAGGCGGTTGATTGGCGGTTGGCCAGGCGTTGGCAGATAGCGATATCCGACGGAGAGCACCAGCTGCCGGGATTTGGACTCGTCCAGACCAAAGGTGACAATGTCCCCTAACTTTGTCCACGGCTTCAGATAATAGTCCAGGCTGGGGCCTATCTCTGCTGTGACCGGAGTGCCATCCTCTCTTGTCTCCTTGGTTTGGAAGCTGACGCGCATATCGGAGTTTAACTTGTAATAAACATCGATCTCGGGCAGCAACTGGTCGGCCTGCGCGCTGGCGTGGAGTCCTAACAGCGGCACCAGTAGCACGACCATCACCAAGCAATTTCGAACCTGAGACATGCTCCCAGACTCCTGTTAATGAGGAGTTTTCCTTCAGCGGAGAGATGGGCCCCCTGCCATCCCGGCCAACTAAGGTACACCTTGCCCGGCCGCGACAATCTGTGGGCCGGGGTGCGCCCTCACGCTGTCCAGAGGACTTGCGTCAAAGATGCGCTTTGCAGGAAAACTGCCATTCGCGAACTTTGCCCGCAACGTAGATCGGAGCTTTCTGCCCTAAGAGATCCTAAAACTCCAGGAAAATACCGGCTATTCCGAGCGTAACGCGCGCACCGGGTCAACTGTGACGGCCACGCGCGCCGGAAGGTAACAGGCGACCGCCGCGACCGACATCAAACCTATGGCAACCCCGAGGTAGCTGAGGGGGTTGGTGGGACGGACGCCAAAGACCAGGCTCGCCAGCAAGCGTGTCAGGATGAAGCCCACGATTAATCCCAGAGCCATACCCGCCAGGGCCAGCTTCATGCCGTACGCCATCACCATGCGTAGCACATCCCCCTGCTGAGCGCCGAGTGCCATGCGCACTCCAATCTCTGAAGTACGCTGCTCGACAGTTGCAGACAGCACTCCATAGATGCCAACTCCGGCAAGCAGCAGTGCCAAGCCGCCGAACACGCCCATCACGAACGAATCAAAGCGACGTTGTCCGGTGATGTCCTCCACCACTTGGTCCATGGTCGCAACGTCGTAAATCGGCAGGTCCTTGTCGAGCTTCCACACTTCGTGCTTGATGGCTGAGGTTAGCGAACCAGGATCGGTGGCAGTACGGACCGCCAGCGTCAAAAAAGTGTAGTCCACCATCGGCCGCAGGACTTCCGGACGGGTACCACTCTCCAGCGACACTTGGCGTGTGTCGCCAGCGACGCCGACAACACTGAGATCTACCGGCTCGACGCCCGGCCGGGCAACCGTGCGAATGTGCCTGCCTGCCGCATCCTCGTTCGGCCAGAGTCTTTTGGCCAGGGTTTGGTTGACGACGATCACTGGCAACTTCTGGTTGATTTCGTCGGCGGTAAAGCTCCGTCCTGCAACGATCGGTATTCCCAGCGTTTCAAGGTAGGAAGGCGAGCTGATGCCGCGCATGTCCGCCGTCGGCTCACTGCCACGCTTGGGCAAGGGTTGGCCATCAACCGTGAACTTCATCATGCGGATGCGCGTCATCGGCAGCCCGTCGGAGAAGCTGGCCGATTTAACGCCCGGCAACACGGAAATCCGTTCAAGGGCCTGGCGACAAAAGTTGGCGAATTGCTCATTGTTGGCGTAGCGCGATGGCGGCATACTGAAGTGCATGGTGAGAACATGGTCGGCGCGGAAGCCGGGATTGACGTGTAACACCGAAACCAGGCTGCCAATCATCAAGACAGCGCCAATCAGCAGCACAAAAGCCAATCCCACTTCCCCGACAACTAGAGCGGCGCGGATTTTGCCGGGATGGCCTGGGTTGGTTGTTGTTTCCCTTAGCACCGTGTTGATGTCCGTCTTGGAGACATAGATCGCGGGAATCACGCTGAAGCCAACCCCGGCCAGGATGCTGATCACCATGGTGAACAGCAGCACTT
>CAZDYZ010000695.1:0-2473 GCA_964509525.1 uncultured Acidobacteriaceae bacterium | reverse complement strand
TTTCCGGAAACCAACCGACTAGCTAGCTAAACGCGCGCGGACCCGTAGGAGCAGCGGTTTGCCAAAGCCACTGTTTGCATCGCAGCCAAGCGAGATGGTAAGCCGCCAGTTCGTCGAACGTCGGAACCAGAAAGCTTCTCCAGGGGACCCGCAACTGCCTCTTTAAGAAGATCGCCAGCAGCACCGTCTGCACCAAATATGCAGCGGAAGAGGCAAGGGCAGCGCCATTGATTCCCATACGCGGAATTAAGAGCAGGTCCAAACTAATCGTCACTGCCAAGGCAACAAAAGCACAGATGGAGCTAAACTCCGGCTTGCCTCTGCCCGCCAAGTCGGCACAGATCACTTTGGAAAGAGAGAGAGCAATCGTGCCTGGGAGAATCCACCAGATCACGGGGATGCTCGGGCTGAATCGTGCACCAAATATCATGGGTATGGCCCAAGGACTTAAGATAGCCATAGCTACACCTGACACGGTTGCAACAAGAAGGACGTGACGAAGCACCAGGCAGGTGAACCTGGCTGCTCCTTGATCTAGACTGCGAGCGGTGCGCGGGAAAAGTGTCAACGCTACGGCATGGGGGATCTGCCAGAGTCCCTCGGCAACAAGAACGCCCACTGCGTAAAGCCCCACCTGAGTCGTATCAAAGAAATAATTCACGACAAAAACGTCGAGACGATAGTTAAAGAAAGTGGCGAGGTTTCCCAATTGACCGCGAAGCCCTAGGCTGAGAGCGGATTGAATTCTTCGAGGATCGACACGCTTATTCCAGGCAGCACGTAGAAAATCTCTGAGGACGGCCGCGGTCAGCAAGGCACAAATCAGCGTTCCAACTTGATAGCCGAGCAAGGCGATCCCCGGCCTGGCTCCAAAGAGAAACACAAACACCGTGATGCCAAGGAGACCGATGAGCTGATTGGAGAAAGCCAAGGCAGATCGCAACTGGAAGCGCTCCAGGCCTGTCAGGATAGCCATGAGATAGGTGACCAGGATATTTAGAGAGATGCTAGCAAGTGCGATGGCTGCCATGCCCGGAGTCATGCCTTTAAGAAAAGCAGGAGACCATTTCCAGTAAATCAACCACCACAAACAACTGGCGAGAACACTCCCCGCTATGCCTGTCCAGACAATGGCCGGGAGCCATTCCGCCGATTTCTCTTTAGACGCCGCGGTCCAGATCGTCAATGGACAGTCACCGCCAAGCCCACCGATTAAAACGCCAAAGGCAGTCGCCATGAGACACAGGGTGATCTGTCCGCGACCCGCAGGACCAAGAAGACGCGCGTAACAGGCTTGCACCAGCAACGCTACGATGGCGCAGGATATTTGGCCTCCGAGCACGGCCGCCAAATTTGACAGGAAACCCGGCTGAGAAGTTTCCCTATCTTGAAGATTCTCTTGCCTGATTGTTGATCCGGAATCGCCAGCGATCTTCATGACATAGACAATCGGACGGAAGAAAAACTACCCCGATCTTCCAGAGCATTTACCAAACATAGTGCATGCAGATCGCTGCGCAAGGCAGTCTCGCCGGGCTTCAGCCTCAGTGTGTCACCGGACAACCCGATCATCGTTATCCGCTCACTACCTCAGGAGCCGAATTACGCGTGACACCTTCAAGCCGAGCTTTCGGCAATTGAGCCCCTGAGAAAACTAGATACTCATTTGTATGTTAGAGCTACATGACTCACGGATGAAAGTTAGACGTAAGGACGGCGACGCCGATTCAAATCCTGGCAGCTTGCTCCCCCCCACCAGTCAAGTGAGGCGAATTTACATAATCGAGTCACGCATGCCTTGCAGTTTTCACGTTTCGTTTATCCGGCAATAACAAGGGGCAGCTATCTATGCAGCCCCGGCAAGATTCAGGTCCGCCATTAGTTTTGAGCATAGGTGATCTTGTTCCGGGCTCGAAGGGCCCGCCACTGGGACGTGACAAGCATCACTTCGCGCGGTGTAAGTCACAGGGCGGAGCTATGTTTCGGCTAGGGCAGGAAGCAGAATGCGGGGAGACGCCATTGCAGTTGGAACATTGGCATGCGGTCTACACGAAACATCATCACGAGAAGACGGCGTCCGAATTGCTTGCTGGGAAGGGATTCGAAGTGTTCCTTCCCTTGTACCGTGCCAAGCATCGCTGGAAGGACCGGAATAAAGTCGTCTCCTTGCCGCTCTTCCCAGGCTACCTGTTTTTACGAACGAGCCTCGAACGAAGAGTAGAGATTTTGCGAACGCCTGGAGTGTTCCGGCTGGTGGAAAGCGCGGGCCGCCCGTGTGAAGTTCCCGATTCGGAAATTGAGGCGCTTCGGCGGGTCACGCAAAGTCCAGCGAGGATCGTAGCGCATCGATTCCTAAAATGCGGTGATGCCGTGCGGATTCGGGAAGGCGCGCTAGCCGGCATAGAAGGGATCTTGACCCGAGTGAGAAACCAGTATCGCGTAGTGCTGTCGGTGGAACTGCTTCAAAAATCGA
>CAZDYZ010000694.1:0-4148 GCA_964509525.1 uncultured Acidobacteriaceae bacterium | reverse complement strand
CGGGACGGCCTCCAGAAGCAACTCCTTCCCGACAATCCTTCACTCACTTGCCCCGTTTTCGGGTTGCAGCGGATACGCGCGCTTCCTCGGCGGCAAACTTTTGGTGGTGCTTCTCTTCCGAGCTCAGGGGCGCCTCCAATTCCAGCAAGCCCTCGGGCAATTGCATCTCGATTTGCCGGTCGGGAAGGTTCGCACACCGCACGAACTCTTCCGCATACGGGATAAGAAACTCTTGTTCGTTGCGTCCATCGCGTTCCACGGTTTGGGACGCGGCGGACGACCGACGTACCATCAAGAGCGGAGCCTCACCCGCGCCAAACTGCACGTCCATTACCGTGCCCAGCAATTGCCGCTCGCCCGGCCGGGTCACCCACACCTGGCAGCCGACAATCTCACTCACATAGCCGACCCCCGGTTCCAGCTTCGTGCGTCCCGCAAGCGGGACCTGCAATTCCCATCCCACAAGGTGCTCAGCCTCAGTGATGCTTTCCACACCCGCAAACTTGAGTACAACACCACCCTTATGAAACCAGTGGTGCTGGACTTGTAGGTTCCTTCGCGTACCGTCGGTTGCCAACCCCGACAATTGGCGGCGTTCTTCAAATCGCTCCGGGAAATCCGTATGGAGCTCTGCCAGAACTTCCCCCCGCCGTCCTTGGGGACCCAGTACGCGCGCGATAGTGATAAACTCGTCGGCTATTCGACTATCTCCAACTGATAGCGCTTGCGCGTGCGCACCGCCGCGGCATTCACAATGGTGCGCAGGCTGTGCGCCATGCGACCCTGGCGGCCGATAATCCTTCCCAGGTCATCCTCTGCGACAAATAGCTCCAGGACCGTTTGGCCAGCTTCTTCAAAAGCCTCGACCTCGACTTCCTCTGGCAAACTCACCAGTGCTTTGGCGAGGTGTTCCACTAATGCAACCATGTTGGCGGCGCTGCTTGTCATGCGCAGACTCCTGCTCTTGTGTGAGGCGACTACGCGGCTGCGGTCGGCTCGGGCGTGCTGGCCGGAGCCTTCTCCACCAGCTTCCTTACGCGGTCTGACAACTGCGCTCCCTTGGAGGTCCAGTAGTCGATGCGGTCCCGTTTCAGTACGATGTGGGCGGGATTGGCCCGCGGGTTGTAAGTGCCGATGACTTCTACCGACCGGCCATCGCGCGCATGGTCCTTTTCAATCACCACAATGCGGTAGTGAGGTTGCTTGCGCGCACCCCGACGTGAGAGACGAATCATTAACACAGAATCTTTTCCTTTCCTGCTGGCCCCCGCAAGAGTACGTCTCCCGTCTCAATCTAATCCGAACACAAGCTTAGAGCTGAAAGACACCGGGCGGGCAGATTTTTCCTCAGGCGAGACCGGGTGTTCCAGCGATCAAACCGCCTCGCTACCACACCCCAACGAGCACAGCATGGTGTTCGTTGGACCTCACATACCTGGAGGCAACAACTCAATCATTATTACGGATTTGGTATGGTTTGGCAAGGTTCCGCTAGAGTGTGATGTACTGTATTGGAGGTCGCAGCAACCGGGACTAAGATCCAGGAACCATGCTCAGGCTGCTCTGTGTAACCGCGCATCCCGACGACGAAGCCGGCGCATTTGGTGGCACGCTGTTGCTCTACCACGAGAGAGGTGTCGAAACGTCGGTCGTATGCCTCACTGCCGGCACGGCGGCACGCAATCGGGGTGGGGCACGAAACGACGACGAGCTTGCCGCGTTGCGCCGCGCCGAATTTGCGGCCTCATGCAAGCTGCTGAACGTCAGCTACCACGAAGTGCTCGATTTGCCGGACAGCCAGTTGGACCGCACGGACTTTTACCGGGCGGTCGGGATGGTAGTCGAGAGAATGCGGCGGATTCGTCCTCACGTGGTGCTCACGTTCGGCATGGACGGAGGGCTGACTGGTCACACGGACCACGCCATGGCAGGCATGTTCGCCAGCATGGCCTTTGAGTGGGCCGGCCGAGCTGACCGCTTTCCGGAGCAGATCGAGCAGGGGTTGGAAGCCCATCGCGCGCAGAAGTTGTATTACGGCACCGCTGACTTCCTGCTGCAAGATCGCCCGCCAATCGCGCCTCCAACTGTTACGGCGTGCATCGAGGTTGGCAGGGAGCGGTTTGAGAAGAAAGTTGCGGCGTTCCAGTTACATACCACGCAGGCGCCGCTATTCGAACGCGTGAGGAGGAACCTGGGTCAAAGGCTGGGGACCGTCGAGATGTATCACCTTGTTGCAAGATGCGATCCCGGCAGCGCAACGCTTGAAACCGACTTATTTGAGGGAGTCGTCGTGGGTTAGGACAGTCTCTGGAACGTGCTGGTGGTTGCAAACCCCTTGGGTGCTGAAGGGTAACCCTTGGGTCAGTGGCGAGAGTACAACTCCTGGACGGTACTAGCCCTGTTCTCGTTTACTCCTCAAGCAAGGTTGTCATCGGAGCTGCTCTGGTCGCAAGGTACACGGGGAATAATGCTGGCGACAAGGCCCACGCCTGTCAGCAGTACGGAAACCATTCCGCAGGTCACCATGTCCCGATCGCTCACATCGTAGATGGCACGGGACAATTTTCTAATGGCGTGCGAGGTTGGTTTAGCCCCGACGCTGCTCATCGGCGCCCGCTATCAGCTCCGACATCTTCCCTGCCCTTTTGGCCAGAGCCTGGTCGGGGATATGCGCAGCACGCAACTGGTACGCATGACTATTAGTGGCTGACGTCGCACTTATGCGACCAACTGGACCTGACCGGAATTGTCGCAATTGCGCGGGTAAGAGGCTAAGAGCCGGTTCCGGTGAGCGCCGTGCGTCTCCACTTGCGAAAACGGTGTCCGGATGCGAACTTGGCGATGAGCCACCGAAAACCGCAGGCCACCCCTCGGGCATGAGTTTTTCCGAGCCTACTTCGAGCGCTTCTTTCTGGAAGTTTCTGGTCCGGTGTCGGCTAGCTGCCCGGTAACACTGGCCAGCACTTTTTGGAAGGCTTCTTCCTTGGTCATCTCCTTCTTGCCAGTCTTGTTATGCCGGTATTGGTGCTCGTAGCTACAGGTGCGACAGCGTACCTTCTGTACTTCTTCGCCCAGCATGGAAACCACCGCGTGGTCGGTGGTGCGCTTGCAACGCGAGCAGTGATCGTCAATGTAATCGCCCAGACGCATAGATCTACCTCACACTATTTGGTTTTCGCGTTCGGCGGATACCCTTTGAATAATTTGGCCACAGCGTTGTCGAGGTTCTTGATGTTCTTGTTGGAGTTATCGCTGATGGTGTCTGTCACCGAACCACGCCACAACAATTCCTTCTCCTTCGCATCCGAGATCTCGACGACCAAGGTTCCCAGTTTCGTCACCCAGGTGTTGTACACGGTGGGCGCCGCCCAACCTCCCCAGGCCCAATAAGGGCCGTAGTTATAACCTGTTCCAACTAATTCTTTCTGCTCATGGATGCTGTTGCTGTACACGACCCACAAATCCGGGTTGGAGTCTACTTTCGTGAGTCCCTTTGACTGCAACTGCCGCTCCACGGCGTCGACGATACGCTGGTCCCAGAATCCCTTTGCCGGATGGGGACTCTTCTGCCACATGTAGGTGTGATATTGCGAGAAGTTGGCGTGACGATCCCAATCGATGTTGGTCTTCTGCGCAACAGCTATAGCTGAAGGCAAGAGGCTCAAGACAACGAAAGCAAGAACTCGCTTCATGCTGGGCTCCTTTGAATCCTGTGGAGACTTCCCCGGCGCGACCGCCTTCAATGCTCCGTAACGATACCCTAAGCTATTTGCCGGCGTCCAGAAGGCACGCCCTGATTACCCGCAGGGATAGAAGGCTGGCTTCGGAGTCTCGGCAAGCTCCAGCACGAAACCTCTTCGTGCGGAGGAGGGAACCTTATTGTCTGTTGCAGCGTATTCCTCGTTGAGCAGGTAGCGATGACCGGAATGCGCATTTGCGGATATCTCTGGTGGGCATTTCTTGTTATTTGGCTGCTGTGGGCAATCAGAACCAAGCCGACACAAACCAGAGAAAAGCTCGGCACGCGAATTCCGTATGGCCTCTTCAACCTTGCCGCCTTTTATGTCATGTTTAGCCAAACGGGATATGCCTGGTTGCAGTTGCGCTTCCTGCCGCCGGATCCCCGAATCGGGAATCTGGGAGTTGGC
>CAZDYZ010000693.1:0-2126 GCA_964509525.1 uncultured Acidobacteriaceae bacterium | reverse complement strand
CGCTGGTTCTACATGGACAGAGTGGCAGTAATGGAAAAGCCTGATTCAGAGCCGACTTGGCGGATCAGAAAAGAGATCTTCCTGGGGTGACGAAAGAAAATGGGCCCCTCCTCCTCTCAGGTGTGCGCCAACAGGTATGCCGCACTCGCTCGCGAGCTGGGCACCAAAGGACTCGACAGGGAAGAAATCGAGAAATCAAGGATGTTGAACAGTTTTTTTGAAGGACCACGTGCCTACCTAAGGCCGCGCGCTTACAAGCCAACTGGAGTGGCCCTCGGTTGCCCGTTGCCCGACCCTGAATTCCAGAGCTTGCTCTTTGAAGTCGTTTTAAGCTCAAACAATTTTATTCAGCGCATAAGCCGCAAACCCGCCCCATCGGTTGCCCTCGTCCCACCATCCTTTTACCATGTCACCATAGTAAATCGTGATCACTTCGATTTAGGCGGCGAAAATCGTCACATTCAGTGTATTACGCCACGCGAGAGGGCGTTGATCGTTCGTGTCGTTCGTCAGTGTTTTCGGCGCAGCCCCATCAGCGTCCGATTCAAGGGATTACTAATAACTCGGTCCGGCCGATTGTTCGTGCCGGGTTATACGGAAAGTCCAGCGTTCTTCCGATTGCGAGATGACCTGTACTCCGCCATGGCCATTCTTCGAAGAAACGCGCCAGTGACAGCACATATTAAGTTGGGGCACCTGTTGGTCCATCTGCAAGGAAGACTGCTGCGTCTGTTTGAAAGATGGCTGATTGACGAGGCCTCACGCATTGACATGAAGTTGCAATTCGATACGATTTATACCCCAGCGGGAAATATTCGGTTGTGAGGAGTACCATGATCGAAACTCGCTACTTCAAATCAGGGGATGTTCTATCCCTAAGACGTCGACGAAGTGCCGGCGTTATGCTTATTAATACGCAAACATATGCAAAACTTAGATTGGACGCGAAAGAAGCAGGAATTTGGGGGAATTGGGTCCATGACGAAATTGTGAGTAGCTCAAAAGAGGCGTTGCAAAAGCAACTGATGCTGACGGGTGTAGTTAGGAGACAAACGTCTGAACAAGACTCTATAGAGCCATCACCTGCTGATTCTGCGACGTTCAGTGTGGCATCCAATAATATCCGCTGGTATGCAGAAACGCAGGACTTATGGGTTATCTTCAATGCCACGGCCATGCCAACTAACAACCCATTGCTGGTTTTGAGCCCCTACGGGAGCCTCTGCTGGCGGGGCATCGTTGCCGGTCACACCTTGTTGAAAATGCGGCAGGAAGCTCTTCGTATTTTCGGGTGTGACGAAGTGGAATCGTTCCTCTCGCGTTTGCAGGATCTTGGCTTTATCGTTAGCGACTCGATCATAGCCCTTCGAACCTCAGATCGTCAGCAGATTACAAAGGAGTTCGCCGCGCCAGAAGTGCAGTTCCGGATGGACCAGTCGGCACTCCCATGGTATTGCCTATGGGAATTGAACAACATTTGTGACTTGCGTTGCAAAATTTGCTACCAGAATGACTTTAAGCTAATTGGACCATCGGCAACTCAAGCAAACAGCATAGTGCGACACCTGATTGATTGTGGGGTGTTTTACGTTTGCTTGCTGGGTGGAGAACCACTTCTTCGAGTTGATCTTGAGAGCGTTGTAGCCCAACTTCGGGAAGGCGGCGTCTTCGTCAAGATCATCACTAACGGACAGCGCCTAACGCGGGAACGCGCCGAGGCTTTGCAGAAAGCTGGTCTCAATCAAATTGAGATCAGCTTCGACGGTCTAACTCAATACTCGCACGAGGCGTCTCGTGGGCCCAGCACATTTGAAGCTGCTATGTTGGCAGTGCGTTTGGCTCAAGCAGCGGCGATCCCGCGCGTAGGCGTCGTATGGACTGTTCATTCCGGTAACAAATGCGAATTGGGGCAGCTCACTAATTTCCTTGAGTCAATGGGCGTGCGTGAGTGCTATTTGAGCCTCTTCAAGAAGACAGGTTTAAATGGGTCTCATGCGCCGTGGATTCCGTTGTCTGGCAATGCCTTAGAGGAATTCCGGCATCGCGTCAACCTGTGTCAGCACCACAATCCGGGGCGAACCATCGTAATGCTCCCCTCATGTTCGTGTGGTCGAACAAGCATAGTA
>CAZDYZ010000692.1:0-2261 GCA_964509525.1 uncultured Acidobacteriaceae bacterium | reverse complement strand
GGGGCTGAGGCGATGGCATGACACAGGCGCTGGTGCGCCAGTGCCCGGCTTCGGGGCCCTGTTTTGGATGCTAAGCTGCGGACGGCAACAACACAGATGGTGCCGGCTTTACTGGCCCAGATACCGAGCCGCTATCATGCTGCCCTGGTTAGCGTTACCCACGACCGCGATCTTCCCGTCGCTCTGTCGGTTTGTATCTCGCAATCTTGTTGCCAGCGGGGTCGATCTGGGGCTTCACAGCCAGCATGCTATGTCAGCGGGTGGGGTATGTATTGTGCGTCTTGCAAAGGGTGTGTCGTCGCGACCTTGACATTTTGATGACACCAACCAGGCACATGCGAGCTATCATTGCCGCGAAGACAGTAGGAGGAGATCGTCATGGCAGACGTGCAGGAATATCCCTATGAGACGCGCCTGAATGTGCTGTGCCAGCCTCTGGAGATCATCGATGAGAAGGCCCTTGCAGATGCGTGCACTCACAAGTGGTACAACCAGACGCTCTGTGCCGTCAATGATTCTGTCGTCCGGCTTGGGGTTGTACAGGGAGAATATCACTGGCACAAGCACGACACGGACGACGAGTTCTTCTACGTGGTCGAAGGGCGGTTGCTGATCGACCTTGAAGATCGCACGGTCGAACTTACTCCGCGGCATGGCGTAGTCATTCCCAAGGGTGCCATGCATCGCCCGCGGGCGGCGCAACGAACGGTAATGTTGATGGTCGAGACGCGCGCCATTATCCCAACCGGGAACTAGGCTGAACCTGATACACCTGGGTCCGCGAAAGTTTACAACTCCTGTACAGGTTGGTATTGTCACCTCTGAATTGGGGCCACGGTGAAGAGCGACGGGTGCGACCTGATTCACCCCATCGCAGCGCGAAGGTTCAGGACGTGGTGGAAATCACGCGATTGTAGTCCTGTTTTGAAGTGCGGACAGTCTACCTGTGCTGTGCGGCAACCCCAGTTGGGAGCAAGCGACTCTCAGCACTGTAACTGCCCATGGTAAGGTAGAGTGAAAGTATAACCGTCGCTGATATGCTCAAAAACACTTGGCCGCAACCGGGGTTAAACATAAAATTCATTTTCGGTTTGACCACATTGGCTCTCTGGCCGAGGGTGAGGCAGAAGGCGGGAAGCGAGGCCAGCCCTGGGACAAAGGATGTTCACTTTACTCCTTGCCACTTGTCGCTGAGGAGGATCATGTCCCGGGAAGCTGGTTCTTTTCTACGGCGCGAAGCAGGACGCTCCGCCCTGCAAGCACGACCCATCGATCGCCGGGTCCAGAAGGTACTGGATGCGATTGAGGGGGATCCTTCGTGCGAGGTTGAGGATCTGGCGCTTATGGTGAACCTGAGCAGGTCCAGGCTCTCCCACTTGTTCAAAGCTGCCACCGGTGTCAGCTTGCAGAGTTTTTTGTCGAGCCTGCGACTGAAGCGAGCGGCGGAACTGCTGCAGTCGACGGACATGCCCATCAAGGAAATTTCTTATTACGTCGGCTACCGCCATGCCCCAAGCTTCGTGCGCGCCTTTCGCAACAAGGTGGGTTCGAGTCCTAATGACTATCGAAGCCGGCAGCGAGTTGGGCTAAGCGATAGCGAATTTGGCTAAGAGGTTTTCGTTGACTCTGTCCGGAGCTTGTTGCATCTTGTGAATCACCCGCCACGAAACTGAAACTAGTACAGAGTCGTGCACTAGCGACCGATAGTCAAACAAACAGACCTTCGCCCCAGGTAGTGCTACCCGGATAGCGCGAGTTTGCACCTCTGCTATTCGGGGAGGAAGGCCGGGTGTTTTGTGCCCGGGATGTCCCTGTCCGCGCCACTATATCTTCGTCCACCCACTTTCTCGTCTGTGCCATTCTTCTTCGTCTGAGCACGTCTTCGCCCGAACAATCGGTTGTTCGGAGTCAATGTTCCTCGAGATTCCGCGACTACGAGACTCATCGCGAGTCCGAGGAGGAGTCTAGGTTTCGCAAGACCAAATTACCCATTTGCAGAGGACCAAAATCCGAGGAGGAATCGTGATCAAGGCGAAACTTTCTGTCTTGGCGGCGCTGTTTGTCGCTGGCACGGTGTTGGCTCAAACTGATCCTGGAGTTCAGAGTGGCAATCGTGGTACAGGCGCAACACTCATTAATCAACAGGATGATCCCCACGGTTTCTACGCCTTTTTCCAGGACGGTCTCACTCGCTTCCAAGACGTAGAGACGGTTTCCAATTCCGCTAACGTGGGTCTAGGGCCCCGGTTTAACTCAAATCA
>CAZDYZ010000691.1:0-7671 GCA_964509525.1 uncultured Acidobacteriaceae bacterium | reverse complement strand
ACCCGGATTCCCACCCCACCACTCGACATCCTGACCCAACAGATTGTCGCCATGTGCAGTTGCGAGGATTGGGACGAAGACGCGCTCTTCGAGTGCCTCAAATGTGCGCATCCCTATCGCGAACTGGGGCGTGACCAATACAACCGCATTCTGGAAATACTGTCATTGGGCATTGCTTCGAAGCGTGGGCGCTATGGCGCCTATATTTATCGCGACATGGTGAATCGACGGCTGCGCGGCCGTCGTGGAGCCCGTCTGGCCGCGATTACCTGTGGGGGGGCCATTCCAGAGACGGCATTGTTCACTGTGGTTGCCCAGCCGGAAGAAACCGTTGTTGGCACGCTCGATGAGGACTTTGCGGTCGAAAGTAACGCTGGCGACATCATGCTGCTTGGCAACACTTCGTGGCGCATCCAGCGTGTAGAGGCAAACTCTGGCCGTGTGCTGGTGGAAGATGCCCATGGTGCGCCGCCGACAATTCCCTTCTGGCGCGGTGAAGCTCCAGCGCGCACCGACGAGCTGTCGGTTCAGGTTGCTGAGTTGCGCGGGCGAATCAGCGTGCTCCTGCCAGATCCAACCTTGCTAACGACGCATACCAATGTGGAGGACGAAGCAGCACAGCCAAGAATCCGCCTGCAAGATATTGAGTCTAGCCCCGAAGTGCAGAATGCAATTGCGTGGCTGATGGAAGAGTGCGGACTGGACAGGGCCGGGGCGGAGCAACTGGTGGAGTACATCGCCATCGGCCGTGCAATATTGGGGAATGTTCCGACGCAGCAGACCATTATTGCCGAACGCTTCTTCGATGAAGGCGGCGGAATGCAACTTATTATTCACGCTCCGTTCGGCGCACGTATCAACAAGGCTTGGGGGTTGGCGCTGCGCAAGCGTTTCTGCCGCTCATTCAACTTTGAGCTGCAGGCTGCCGCGACAGATAACGGGCTCAATATCGCGCTCGCAGAGCAACACAGCTTTCCGCTAGGCGACGTCTTCCACTACCTGCAAACCGAGACGGTGCAAGGCATTTTGGAGCAGGCTGCGCTGGCCTCTCCGATCTTCGGAACGCGTTGGCGCTGGGACGCGAACCGCTCTCTGGCCCTGCTGCGCTTCCAGGGGGGCAAGAAGGTCCCGCCACAAATCCAGCGGATTCGCAGCGATGATCTCCTTGCGTCGGTCTTTCCTGACGTCGCCGCCTGCCAGGAAAACATCGTCGGCGACATCCAGATTCCTGACCATCCGCTCGTCCTGGAGGTCATGAAGGACGTCTTGACCGAGGCTATGGACGTCGACGGCCTGCGGCGGGTACTAGACGGCATTCGCAGCGGGACGATTCACTGCCTCGCTGTGGATACGCCGGTGCCATCCCAGTTTTCGCACGAAATCCTGAATGCCAATCCCTATGCCTATCTGGACGACGCCCCTCTGGAAGAACGACGAGCGCGTGCTGTGCAGATGCGCCGAGTTCTTCCCGAGGCGGTACTGCGCGAGGTAGGCAAGCTCGACCAAGCTGCGATTATGCGTGTGCGCGAAGAGGCCAGACCCGATATTCGCGACCGCGATGAACTGCATGACACATTGCAAACACTGGTTGCTGTCTCGGAAGAAATTGCCGACCCCGACTGGCAGCACTTGGTGCAGAGATGGAAACCACTGCTTTCTGAGCTAATGGAAGGCGGGCGCGCGTTAGTAGGACACGTGAATTCCCGATGTTATGTTGTCGCGTCAGAACGTGCCAAAGACTTCGCGCTGATCTTCCCCCAAGCGAAGTTCGAGGTCGCACCTCCGGAACTGGCATCGCGAATTGCATCTCGCGATGACGCGCTGCTCTCCATGGTAACCGGCTGGATGATGCACTGTGGGCCGACGACGTTGGAAGCGTTGACCTACTGGCTCGGTCTGGCGGCTGGCGACGTCGAAAAGACGTTATTGCGTATGGAAGGTGCCGGGGCTATCCTCCGCGGCAACTTCACTGGCTTTGCCAAAGGGGACGGGCCGACCACCGCTGAGTGGTGTGACCGGCGCTTGTTGGCACGTATTCATCACCTCACTGTCGCGACATTGCGCAAACAGGTCGAGCCTGTTACCGCGGCACAGTACATGCGATGGCTGTTGCGCTGGCAACACGTTGCCCCGCAATCGCAGTTGAGCGGTGAGCGTGGACTTCTCGAAGCCATACGCCAATTGCAGGGGTTCGAAATTCCGGCGAACGCATGGGAGAAACAGATTCTCCCCTCTCGCATCCGCAACTATGATCCGGCGGAGCTCGACCGACTCTGTCTGACCGGAGCTGTAGGCTGGGGGCGGTTGTCACCGCATCCGGCGACACTGGAGGATTCCGGGGGAGGCCGGCGCCGTGTCGTGCCCACAAGCGTTGCACCGATTACGTTCTTCGTGCGTGAAGACTCTGACTGGATGCAGCCCCGGCTGGCGACTGAGGAACATAACTACGAGCGCGTCCTGAGCGAGGGGGCGCGAACTGTCCTTGAGTTCTTGCGGCGGCGCGGGGCCTCGTTTTTCGCCGATATCGTGCGCGGTACGGGTAAACTCAAGGCTGAGATCGAAACCGCGCTGTGGGAGCTGGTTGCTGCTGGCATGCTGACCGCCGATGGCTTCGACAACCTGCGCTCGCTGATTAACCCGAAGCGCCGAAACGCGGTGGGCGCGGCAAAGCTCACCCGACCGCGCCACACATCCGGGCGTTGGTCCCTGCTCTACCCTGCGGAGGGTTCCGAGCGCACTATAGTTATCGAGGCTGCCTGCTGGATGCTGTTGAGGCGATACGGCGTGGTGTTTCGCGATGTACTGGCCCGTGAGTCGAACCTGCCGAAGTGGCGGGAGTTGCTTGTTGCATTCCGGCGTCTCGAGGATCGCGGGGAGCTGCGGGGCGGGAGATTTGTCAATGGATTCCTGGGGGAGCAGTTCGCCTTGCCGGAGGCCATCGAGTCGTTGCGCGCCATGCGCAACGTCACAGCAAATGGTGAAACCGTAACCATTTCCGCGGCGGACCCGGTGAACCTTGTGGGCTTCATTGTTCCCGGCGAGCGCGTAGCCGCTATCTCCGGCAAGTACATCAGTCTCCGCGACGGAGTGCCTGTCGAGCCAGGGGAGTACCTATCAATGTTGCGCGAGGCCCCGTCGCGATAATGCCAGAACAACTGGTCGAAGGCGTTGACTACTACCTCGAGAACGGATTCGTAGTCTTCACCGCCCACTATCTGCGAAACCGCGGCTACTGCTGCGAATCTGGATGCCGTTATTGCCCATATGGATTCGTGCGCAAGAAATCCCAAGCAGAGGGTCCTGATCCCAACTAGGGTTCGACGTTCTTATTCCAGAGAAGTGGAAGCACGCTTTCGGGCATTCACAAAATGCCAGTGAAAGAGAGGCTTTAGCTACCTGGCTAGCTCTCGGTTCCTCAGATGTTGACGTCCGCGGCAATACCACCTCTTCCCCGGCTGTCAACAGCAGCCGCCACCGGGGGGAAATATGGGGGCAAGCCCCAACTGGTTTTGGGCCGAGAATTACTACCCCATCGTGTGCACGTGCTCAGGCCTGATCTTGTAAAGCACGCGCTGTTCGCCAGGTTGCGCGTACGGATATTTATCCTTCCCCAGATATTTCTTTGCCATCTTGTCGATGTGCTGGGTTGCGCCCTCTTCAGTAATCTCGTGTACTCGTCCGCGAATCCCGAGATAGCGATAAGGGTTGTCCGGATCGATGACTGCGATGGCTACTCGGGGATCGCGCTTCACGTCGCGGTCCTTCCGCCGTCCGACCGCTGAGTTCACCCAAACATCGCCGTTCTGGTAGTCCACCCAAACCGGCGTGGTGTGGGGGCTGCCGTCGGGTAGCAAAGTGGTAAAGCTGCCAAATGCGGGTTTCTGAAAGAGGTCGAGAAAATTTTCGGGAATCCTAGCCGACATGTATATCTCCTTGTTTAGTACCAAGTGATGCCGAGGTTACCGATTGGATTACAAACTATTGTAGGGGGTGCATTGAGTTACGCAAATCGCGCCAGCGCAGTCCAAAGCCGCGATGGGAGTCAATCGGTTAAGATTCACACGATGCCGCTGGGGGGCCTGATGTATCATCTCCCGGCGGAGGAAGCATCTTAGGGCGGCGCGACGTTGACGAATTCGGGCTTGCGCCCTTCGCTCCACGGGTTATAAGTCTGCACAAAAATCATTCGGTCCCGGATGGTCGGATGATCCCAGGCCCAAAACTCCCTTAGTTTTCCCACGTACGGGTAATCGAGCGAGCGCTCGCCCAGAATCTGGAAAGCTTCCGCGGCGGCAAGCGGGGCATTCGGAACCAACCCGTGGATGACTTCAAGACCGTATTGGTCAGCCTGGTGTTCATAGTGACGCGAGACGGCATTGAAAGCCGGGGTAGCCAGGAACGTCAGCGCTGAGATAATGAGGACGAGAAGCGGAAGAGAGGCCCAGTCGCTTAAGTCTCTTATGCCCCAGTTGGCCCCGTAACGTGCCAGCATCCAGTTCGCCAGTCGATTACCCAGATAGAACAGCACCAGAAGTTGCAGCAGGATAATCGTCAGTTCCTTAGGAATGTGGCCGAGAACGTAATGTCCCATCTCGTGTCCAAAAACAAATAGCGTCTGCGGCATGGCCAGGTTTGCCATGGTAGTGTCCCAGACCACAACACGCTTGGTCCCACCAAAGCCCGTGACATATGCGTTCAACTGAGTAGTTTTCTCGCTGGCTTTCATCTCGAACATGCGCGGTTGTGGAATCTGCATCCCAGCGCGGTGCACGACGCGTTCGATCTGCATCACCAGATCGGGGTGACGACCGGTTAGTGGTTCGAATTTGTTGAACAGCGGCTCGATCCAAATTGGTGCCACGAAAACAACAAGAACAACGCACGGGCACGTTCCCAACCAGAAGTAAAACCACCACCGGCGTGAGCTGCGGTGCAGAACGGCATACAGCCCCCAACCCACAGGGCTCGCAAGGAGGAAGCCGAGCAGCATGCGCTTTCCCCAGTCCCAAAACCAAGAGCTCCAGTGCTGGACGGATAGTCCGTATTTCAGGCTGATGTGATGCTGATAGGTGTCAAAGGGAAGTTGTGCTACCCCTAGCACCAGGACGAACAAACACATTACGATGACGGCTTGCAAGGCGCGAAAGCGTGAAGCGCGTTGCGCCCAGTCACGCAGCCGTACTCCGAACTGCATTCGCAGCATTAGATATAGGACCAGGAACGTCCAGGCCGTCATGACAAAGTAAAGAGTGCCCCTCAGCAGGTATAGGGCATGAGCTTTCTGCAGCTTGTCCGGAGTTAATGTGTACTGCAGAAGATGATACGGCGAACCTACGCCCGCTCCCATTGGCGATTCCTGTTGGAGAGTAGCGGCGCCAAGACGGATTGCGCCGCCAGACACCGCCAGCAGAACAACCAAGAAGAACGCCGGAAACCTGCCACGAGAGCCAAAATCCATCATGTTTTCAGGTAGTTGAGATCCATTCTGGAAATCTCATCAACTCCTAGATATTCAGCAAGTTATCGCGATTTGTCCTTGACATTTCCACAGGCGGGCGTAACATGAAATTATCACCTCCGATCCGCTTCAGGATCGAATGGGCTCGAGGCCAAGGAAATGTCACCGCTTCTTGGCAGCGCGCCCATTTTAATTCTGAGGAGAAATGAAAGACTGCGGCCGAGCCTATCCCCGGCCCCGATAGAAGAGAGCCCTCTTGCCCTTCTCCTCAGCCACTAATGCCAGAATTCTCTTTGCCTTGGGGCTCTTTTTCTGTTTGACGCCGTGGGCCTCACCGCCTCTAGCGCTGCTGGCCGGCCTCGTATTCGGAGCAATTTCCACTCACCCATACAAAGCAGAATCAAGGATACTCTCAAAGGTATTGCTCCAGTCGGCAGTGGTTGGGCTGGGCTTCGGAATGAATCTGCAAGAGGTGTTACGCGCCGGACGCAGCGGGGTTCTTTACACCGCCTTGGGTATCGGCTTCGCGATGATCGTGGGAGGGTTGCTGGGGAGGTTGCTCTCAGTCCAGCCTCGGCCCGCATTCCTCATCGCCACCGGAACGGCTATATGCGGCGGGAGTGCGATTGCGGCCGTGGGTCCGATTGTCGGCGCGAGTGAAGACGAGATGTCGGTGTCCTTGGGCACGATTTTCTTGCTCAACTCGGTCGCCCTGCTGACCTTCCCGGCCATTGGAGAGATGCTGAAGCTGTCGCAAAGCCAGTTCGGGCTGTGGGCGGCATTGGCAATCCACGACACCAGTTCCGTAGTGGGAGCTTCGGCGAAGTATGGCGCAGTAGCCCTAGCGGTGGGAACCACCGTGAAGCTAGCGCGTGCTCTGTGGATTGTGCCCTTGTCACTCGGAACCGCCGCAGTCAAAGGCAGAACGACACGCATTCAATGGCCCGCGTTCATCCTGTTCTTTTGCCTGGCCGCACTGGCAAACACTTACTTCCTTCCGGGCGCGATTGCGTATCGGTTCCTGAGCAATGCAGGGAAGCTGATGCTGATCATTACCCTGTTTCTAATTGGCGCGAGCCTTTCGCCGTCAGCGCTGCGAAAGGTGGGTCCGCGTCCCCTGCTGCAAGGAGTCGTGTTGTGGATTGTAGTTGCCATAGCCAGCCTCCTGGCGATTCGGGCTGGATGGATCAGGATTTAATAGGAGGCCTCGATTGACCTTGCGCCAGTCCAGGCAACAGTTAGTCGCCGCGGAACTGCTCGTTGTGTGCTGCATTTCATTGCCCGTATCCAAAGCAGGCCAGGCAGCATCCGCAACTTCGCCGCATCAGGAAGCTCCAGAAAGTCCCAGCGTTTACAGAGGTTCAATCTCTCATTTTTGTGCAGCCTGTGTTCGCAATAACATGACCTATCTCGCCGGGCCGGCACTGCGCGGACGCGGCAGCGGGACCGAGGACGAACATCATGCCGCACAGTTTATCGCCCGTAAGCTGGAGGAATACGGACTGGCCCCAGCAGCCGAGAACGGACAATACATCCAGACAGCAACGTTGCGTTCCGGAAGGGTGACAAAAGCGCCAGTCTTATCGTTTGTCGGGACTCCGAGCCCGATCGTGTGGATGCATGGGAAAGAGATGGTCTTGTTTACGCTTCAGCGACCAGAGGTCTCCGGTCCCCTTCAGAAACTGGACCTGAATGACGACCGTGCCTCTCCTGCAGCGGTAAAGGACGGAGCGGTCGTCCTGCTGAAGCTCAAGGCCGAATCCATTGCGGAGAGTGTGATCGCTCCTTATATGCGGAGTAAGGCTGCGATGGTGATCCTTCCTGAGGCGCCTGGCTATCAGCAAACGTTCGAGCAGGTGTCGAAGGAAATGCCCCGCATTCGCAGACGCACCGGCGACGGGCCGCCCGGTCCGGATCGCGTAATCGCCAAACCGGCGGCAGCGGCACAACTCTGGGCCTCGCCGGAAGGTACCATCGTCACACTGCACGCCGAGGTAACGTCGTGGGATACATCGCATACCTGGAACGTGCTGGCCAAAATCAAGGGCACGACCGAGAAGGACCAGATCATTTTGCTCAGCGCGCATCTGGACCATCTTGGCGTGAGGAACAGCAAGATCTATCCGGGAGCAGATGACGACGCCTCTGGTACGGTGGCTGTGATGGAGCTGGGGCGCGCCCTGGCGAAGGAGCCGAAGCCTTGGCGTACGATT
>CAZDYZ010000690.1:0-2154 GCA_964509525.1 uncultured Acidobacteriaceae bacterium | reverse complement strand
TCGCAACGGTAGATCTCGGCATCGGGACCGAAAGCCTTGGCGACATCGCCGCAAGCCTGCTCCTTCACGTCGGCCATGTAGAACCAGCGCTTCAAGTGTCCGCCGCAGAGCTTGCCCTTGGCGTCTTTTTCGTTGCAGGAGCGCTGCCCCGGCTTCTTCATCTTCACTTTGTGGTGGGGGAGCTGAGCTGGTTGCGTTTCCGTTGTGGCCACGAAGTTTCTATCTCCTGGGATGATGTTGCACCCACGGCAGTGAGATTATTTTACTAGATGAGTACAAGCGGCTGCACATGTGGTTGCCATCTCATCCAGTTCGTCATCCTTCGCGAGAGCGAAGCCGAGCGGAGGATCTGGCGAAAATGCTTACACCGCCAGTACCGGTAGCGTAGGCCATGTGGTCAGATTCTCCCGCCTCCCTTTGGTCGGCGGAAGAATGACAGCATCGCGTGATCCGCACCAGGCATCCATCTGCGTATGACGAAACTGGAAACCGTTCTAAAGCGCTTTGAAGAGCCCGACGAGGTACGGACGTTCGAAAAAGGAAAATTCGAGCTCGTGCGCATCGCCGGCCTGACCATTGGCCGGGCCACCTACCAGCCCGGATGGAAGTGGTCGGTTCATGTCGGGCCGAGCGTGGGCGCATCGCGCTGCAACGTCGAGCACGTCGGCCTGGTGCTCTCCGGCTGCGCCACGGCCGCGATGGAGGACGGCATCGTCCACGAACTGCGCGCCGGCATGCTCTTTTACATCCCGCCAGGGCCTCCCGGCCATGACAGTTGGGTGGTGGGTGATGCCCCCTACGTCTCCTTACACTTCCTCGGCACAGAGCATTACGCTAACAAATAGCCCTTTCGCGCCTAGGACTTGAGATCGGAAACGTCGAGCAGTTCGATTAGCGATTTTACGTGTGCAGAATTCGGCGGCGGATTCATGTGGATGGCCCTGTTGCGGATAAGCCGCGCCCGCTGCCACCTTCCATGCGTGAGAGGACCTATGATCTTCTCTTTACCCAGATCGTCAATGATGGCCTTAAGGTCTTTGTCCTCCCAATTTTCGTTTCGCGGCACCTGCTTTCGAACCATTTGTTCAAACGCTATACCGCCGATCTGTCCTGCAAGTATATGATTCGTTGCTAATAACGAGCGCGCGAGTTGTGCGTAGGTAGAGTCCGCCAAAAAATGTTCCAACAGGTTCTTGGCCTGCAACTCGCGGATGAAGAGATCATTCCGATACTCCTTTCGCGTAGGTTCGTGCGGCGTACTCCCGAAGCAGCGCTCATGCAGAACCCAGAGTGCCATGTCAGCATCTGCCACCCGCTCAAAATGGTAATGTTCTTTGATGTTGCGAAGGTGCTCGATGTAGTTCAGGTAAGTCTCGGCAGCCTTGCTACCCCGACGGACTTCGAGGATTCGTTCGACGGGAGGGCTGATGATGCCATAGTGTTCTGGCCTCACGAAGCGAAGAATGATCGACACGAGCTCGATGAACTTAAAGACGTTCAGCAGGGACTTGATCAGGCCTTCTTGCTTTTTCGGGAGATTCCAGAAGTCGAACTTGCTACGCTTCAACTCCGGAGTCACATGGAGCTCGGGAGGAAAAACCCACCATGTCCGAAACCCCCAATTGTCGGGTGATTCGAAGTATCTAAGATCATCGTAGGTCAGCGGTGTTCGTTGATCGCGGAGATGCGCAACATCTCTCTCGATTGCTGCATAGTCATATACGGTGCCGTATTTCTGTTTGGTGACTTCTTCGAACGCTTTGAGGCAGTCGTGCAGATAGTTCTCATTCACGCCGATTCCTCTTCGACTGCACTCACCATCTTAGCTAAAGTCTTCCCTTCCGGAAGCATGCCCCCACGGAGCGCAGCCCGCCGCTGACGCGCTGCATCCAACCTCTGCCGAATGGCAAGTCCACAAATCCTTCCATCTGCCGCACGAACTTCTAATACTCCACACTCACGAGGTACAGGCCGCACGCCGGGGCCGTAGGGCCAGCGGCGGAGCGCTGGCGCGCCTCCAGAATGCGCTTCATCCCCTCGCGATCGAGCGTGCCCTTGCCCACCAGCAGGAACGTCCCCACCAGGTTGCGCACCATGTGATGCAGAAAGCCAGTTCCGCGGACGATGTAGATCAACTCTTCTTCCTGCCGGGTC
>CAZDYZ010000689.1:0-2596 GCA_964509525.1 uncultured Acidobacteriaceae bacterium | reverse complement strand
AGAAGAAGCTCAGATTCTTGACTGGAAGGATGTAGTTGAGCTGACCGCCGACGGCATGGACCGAATAATAGGGAAGTATGCTTGCCGGCAAGATAAGGTTGCCGACTGGAATCGTGCCACCATTGGCGGTGGCCTGCCATTGGTCATAGCCGATAACACCCAATTGCAGAAGTTGGCTCATGTCTTTCTTCAGCGGAAGGACCTGCCCAAAGCCCCATTCATCGGTGAAGGCCTGCCCGGGGGTCTTGTAAGTATTGTTAGTGCCTGCCGTTGGCCCGTGAACCTCCCAATCCGTAAACAGGTTGGCGCTGGTTCCTTTGTCCTCGGTGATGTAAAGCGTCGTTCCGGTCTGAAGATGGTTGCCAAAGTAGCCAAAGCCAACGTTATTGCTGGCCCCCGGCGAATAACGGCCGGTAGGAATGGACCACCCATCCATTAGCTGAATGTCGGCTCGCTTGAGGTGCCAACGCAGACATTACAAAGTTGCTTCCAGCCTCCAAAGAGCTGATCGCCTTATATACTGCTATCCGGTATATGGCACATGAGCAAATTGACTTGAGGAGAAACTGTTTCAATAAATTCGTCCTTTTTTTAAAGTGACAAAGAAGATTCCAATTGCAGGTGAGCCCGGGTGCGATCCGTATGCGTTTGCGAGTCGATTCCTCAGAGCGCGTATATTATCGCTGTGATCTTGATCAGCTCAGTAGGCCCATTTTGCAGTTTTGAAAGGGTACTCGAAGAAGGCTAGCACGGATGGCATACAGGTCCATAAGCACGGTCAAAGCGGATCAGGCGCGACAAAGATTTGGGGCCGATGGTGACGGTATTGTGTGGGCTGTGATTAACAGTGGAATCGATGGCACGCATCCTCACTTTCGAAAATACGCGAACCTGGAACTCACAGCGCCCTTAATGCATCGCGATTTCACAGTAATAGGGGATGGCGGTGATAGTTTGGTCGACGGCTGCGGCGTG
Organism: uncultured Acidobacteriaceae bacterium; assembly: GCA_964509525.1. GTDB lineage: Bacteria > Acidobacteriota > Terriglobia > Terriglobales > Acidobacteriaceae > Bog-257. The sequence continues at coordinate 1,621 of CAZDYZ010000689.1, read as the reverse complement.
GGCACAGCTGTAGCAAGCATCATAGCGGGTGAGCTCTCGGATAGCGAATTTCCCCTGCTCGCCCAGAGCCGTTCCCAATCCTCTGACCAAGAGCAGTCATTCGTTCCGACGTCTGTAAAGCACATTTCCGGCATGGCACCCAAATGCAAACTGGTTTCCTTGAGAGTCTTGAATGATAGGGGGGAAGGCCCAATCAGCGCTATTATCCAGGCCCTCGCTGCGGTGGAAGAGATGAACGATTACGGACGAGAGATTCGCGTACACGGCGTCGACTTGGGCGTTGGCTATGAATGGGATGCGGGCCTCTATGCGTGTGGACAGAGTCCGCTCTGTGTGGCAGTGGATCGATTAGTGAGATCAGGTGTTGTTGTAGTCGTTCCGTCCGGAAATACAGGCTATGGAATGCAGAGTGCCACGGCGAGGCCAACAAAACAGGGGCTGGTTGTCTCCATCAATGATCCAGGAAATTCAGAGCTTGCAATCACGGTAGGATCAACACACCGCGATCGGCCGCAGGTATATGGAGTATCCTACTTTTCAGGCAAGGGGCCTACGCTCGACGGGCGCAGGAAGCCTGATCTTGTTGCACCAGGCGAATATGTAATTTCAGCATTTTCGAGAAATGCAAAACATCGCACCAGTGCCGATCCACAGAGTGGACAATCTGCTGGCCAAGAGGTGCTTTATCGCGAAGACGTAGGGACCTCAATTGCGGCAGCCCACGTCTCAGGCGTGATTGCCGCGTATCTCTCCGTACGGCGAGAGTTTATCGGCGAGCCCGAAGCTATAAAGAAAACATTTCTTTCCACGACAACTGACCTCAAACGTACACAAGAGTTTCAGGGTAGCGGCCTAATTGATTTATTGCGGGCTTTGCAGCCAGGTATTCCCTCCGTTCCGCTACCACAGGAGCAGCAAGACCGCCCCATAAAGCTATTCATCAGCTATGCCCACGAGGATGAAGGTCTTAAAAAGGTTCTGATTTCTCAATTAGCTTCTCTTAACAGACAAGGGTTAATTGAGATTTGGGAGGACCGAAGATTGCAGCCGGCGGCACACTTTGACGACGAGATCAAAACACAATTGGACCAAGCCGACGTGATCGTGTTACTAGTAAGCGCCGATTTTATGGCATCAGAGTACTGTTTCAGTATCGAGCTTAAAAGGGCAATTCAGAGGGACGCGAAAGGAACCGCGCGGGTCATTCCAGTGATTGTCCGGCCTGTTGACTGGAAGGGGGCCCCCTTCGCGCATCTCGTTGCTTTGCCAAAGGACGCCGTTCCCGTGACGAAGTGGAGTAACACCGATGAAGCGTGGCTTGACGTTGCCCTAGGCATCCGTCGGACTGTGGAGGATCTGAAGCACCGTATTGGATCGTAAGGAAAAACTTCTGCTCCTTCCATTGCTCGAGTTGGACGAACATCTGGGATTCAGTGAACTCATCGAACAGCACTTGACCGATTTGCGGGGGGAAAACAGTTGCAGTCGGCTGACCTGTTGTGCCAGTCATCTACAGTTGGATGGCGGGCTATGAGGATGTCAACTGATTCCTGGTTGATAACTGTAAAAATACATATACTACTACCCAGTATAAAAAGGGGCCCGCTGCGGCAGCCGCTTT
>CAZDYZ010000688.1:0-2204 GCA_964509525.1 uncultured Acidobacteriaceae bacterium | reverse complement strand
CAATGAGGGCGCGTCGTTGGAAGATGTTTCGCTGCTGCTGGCGCACCACAGCATCAAGATCACCGAGCGACATTATTTGAAGTTCGATCAGCGTCGGCAAGAGCGACTAACACGAGCTGCGATGGTGGACTTCGAGCAAGGGCCGACGCTGCACCCTAAGCAATGAAGAGGCAGAATTCGAGATGTAGTCTTCAACTGACTATCGGCCGTTATCCGACCTGAAGGCGTCCTCGATTACAATCGCCAATACATCAGTGACTTGCCGACAACCAGCCCGCACGGAAGCTGCTTCGATATTATCGAGAAAATCTGCGACTTTTAGCAGATCCGAACGAAACCTGTGGCACAGCAACGGCACAGCGCTAGAACCGCTTCGACCTCCCGCGCGGCCATGGGCTCGTGAGTTCCGTCTGCACCACGCAACGATGGCGCGAAATAATGGGTGGCTTCACCGCTTCACCCGTACAAATTCACGCCATTGCTGCGCGATGCTGCCAGTTGGTTTCTTATGGTCCCCCAAGGCGGTGACTCTTCAATTAAGGTTTGAATCGCGGTCGGAAAATGATTGTGATTGCCACACATACCCTGGACTTCCTAATGACCACCGCTGTTGCAAGGTGATCTCTCAGTCTGCGATTGGTTGCTCCCTATGACGTGGGCTCACCGTCAACGCTAGCCGATCTCCGGCTGGACGGAGAATTCGTCTTGCAAATGTATGGACGAGCTAAATTTGAACTGCTGCGAGCGCGAACCTTGCCCTTAGCCGCTTAAATCAAGTTTGCACCAAAGCTGCGCCAGAGCCCGTACCCTAACTGTGTTTGCCAGCGAGGCTCGATGACAATCCATCGAATTCATGAGGACGAAGCGAAATCCAGATAATCGAAGCGCAAGCCACTGCGCCCCTCGCCTGTCCCTGTGGATCGGAGCCGCCCAACCCATACCCAGGTTGAACCGTCGAGGCCCCGCGCATAGCGATAGCGGCGCTGCAAGTGGATCCCCTCCCGCGGGAGTTCCTCGAAGAATATCGTCTGGTTGGGGTAAGCGAGCATAAGTCCCTCGGGTCTGGTCGTGGCGGTAGGCAGTCTGCCGCGGCGCAGCTCTAGAGGGCCATCATCCACAGCGACCGGGAGGAATGGAATCCAGTAATCCGGGACCGTTGAACCTAGCCGGTATGCGGCAACAGCATTTGCCGATGGTGGCACGATGGCAGGCTGAGTCGTCCGCCAGACGAGAGCACGGTCAGTCGGAGTTCCGGAAGCGCCGATGACGGTGTTTTCGACGCCCCAGGCCATTTCGGCCGGTTCATCGCGCAACATCAATACGTCTTCGATTGCCGTGCTGTCCAGAATGTTCACCCCGCCAGGGGTAAGGACGAGCAGATTGGTTGCGGCGAGAGCGGAATTCACGGAACCGATTGTGGGCCCGCTGGTGTCCAGCGAGAACATGCGCCAACCGCTGGAAGAGCCATCGGCGGCAGCGTAATGGGGAATGTTCGTTGCGATGCCGAAGGTGTCGAGAACGGAAAGTGAGCTGATCACCACCTGGCAGCCAAAGGGCACAGCCAGCGGAATCTGAAACCAGTCGTTTCCGTAGATCAGGGCGAACTCGCGCAGGAGGAGGCGGCCGACATCTTCTGCCGCCGCGCTCAGCGCCCCGATGTTCACCGCGGCATCTTCCATTTCCCAGAAACGCCGTGCCGGCATGCCTCGGAAGGTTACGGGAGCAACGGTTACGCTGCGTGTTCCAGATGTCGGTTGTGCCGTATCAGCTGAGAGCGCAGCGGTAGCTCGGTCGAAGGTGTACCAGTCGATCGATCCGCCGTCGTATTCCTGAGCTACGAGTCCATTCGCATCAGCCGCTGCGGCGAGTGCGAAGCGGTACTCCATGCGTGCCGGAGTCCACGAGGTGGGAGTGGACGGCTGGCTGAAGAGCGAATCGAACCATGTCGCCCACGCGGCAGCAACCGGCAGGACTGCGCTTGCGTCAGCAGAGCTCAAACCAGGAGCCGCGGGAAGCGTGCCGGAAGCGGCTGCAGCAAGATCGGCACGTAACTGGATGCCATTGAGCGCGCGTCCGGTCAAGACAGAACTGAGCTTCCGAGTTTGGCTGTCCGCATTAGTGGGTGCTGCGAGCGGGTACTGCTGCACATATGTTGCGCGAAGATGCCCGAGGTTTGCAGCATCGAGAAGGCGCAGGAAATGCAG
>CAZDYZ010000687.1:0-6548 GCA_964509525.1 uncultured Acidobacteriaceae bacterium | reverse complement strand
TTTGCGGATGCTCGGCGCGATAGACGATTTTCTTGCCGTCATACGACCAGAATGGCCCTCCGTCGTAGCCTAACTCGTTCGTGAGTTGCTTTACATGGCTGCCATCGGCATCCATGGTGAAGATGTCGAGGTCACCGTTGCGCGTCGAGGTGAAAACGATCTCCTTCCCGTCACGGGTGATGGTGGCTTCGGCGTTGTAGCCGGGAGCGTCGGTTAGCAGCCGAAGATCGCTGCCATCCAGTTTGGCGGTGTAGATCTTATACGTGCTGTAGATCGGCCAGACGTAACCATGGGAGTAGTCAGGCTTTGGTGGACACTCAGGACTAGCAGCATGGGTAGACGAGTACAACATGCGATTGCCAGATGGAAAAATATAGCTGCAGGTGGTGCGTCCCTTGCCAGTGCTGACCAGCTTGGGTGTCGCAGGAGTGCCGTCAGGGGTATCGACCGGCATCGTGTAGATCTGGTCGCAGGGAACGCCCTCGCCCTGATGTTGGAAGGTCAACATTTTGTCATCGGCTGAAAAATAGGCCTCGGCGTTCTGCCCCCCGAAGGTGAGCTGACGAATGTTGCGTAGATGCTTCTGCTCGGCAGGAAGCAACAACGATTTATCGGTTGTCCCCGTGTCCGCCTGCTGCGAGGGCAACAGCGGCACAGTTGCCGAGGTAAGCAATGTTAACAACGTCATCGGGAATCGGAAGAATCGAGGTAATTTCAAAGCAAAGTTTCCTCACCAACCATTTCGGCTCATCCGCGCTTCCATGCAGGCTGCACTCCTCACGATTAAGCCTGCTCAGGATTGGGAAACTAACCCTCGACACAGGCCTGGAAGGTGGCTGTGCAGCGAGTCGCTTAATCCAGCAGGTTGTGACAGCTAGATCAGCGACAGGGCGTCCACGTCCACCACCACACCATTGCGGGGAATCTTCTGCGCGGACGCGTGCTCGAGCATGGATCGTAGCACAGCGTTCATGCGCTCGCGGCTGCGCGACTTCAGCAGGAAATGATAGCGGTACTCGGTTTTCAGCCGCACGATGGCCGCCGCCGCAGGCCCCATTACGCGCACACCGTCGAGCCGCGTGCCGTGAAACCATCTACCAAGAATGCCGGACCAGGCCAGCGCCTCCTCGAGATTACTGCTGTGCACCAGTACATTGCTCACCGCATCGAAAGGCGGATAGTGCATCCAACTGCGGAAACGGATTTCCTTCTCGTAAAAACCACGGTAGTCGTGCGCCGCAGCGAACTGGATCGCGTAGTGGTCGGGGAAAAACGTCTGCAGCACCACTTTCCCCGGGGTGTCGCCCCGGCCAGCTCGTCCTGCGACCTGGGTGAGCAATTGGAATGTGCGCTCCCCAGCGCGGAAGTCGGGAAAGCCGAGCGCTGCATCGGAGCCAACGACGCCGACCAGCGTGACGTTGGCAACGTCGTGCCCCTTGGCGATCATTTGGGTGCCCACCAACAGGTCGACTTCGCCCGCGTGTAGCGCACTCAACGTGCGCTCAAAGTCGTCGCGGCCGTGAACGGTGTCGCGATCGAGCCGGGCGAGCCGCGCCTGCGGGAACAGCCCGTGCAGGATATGCTCCATCTTCTCCGTTCCGGTACCAAGATATTGCACGTATTCGCTCCCGCACTTGGGGCAGGTCTTCGGTGCCGGCCCCGCAAAGCCGCAATAGTGGCACATGAGCCGGTGTTCACGCTTGTGGTAGGTCATCGAGATGGCACAGTTCTTGCATTGCACTGACTCGCCGCACTCGCGGCAGAGCACAAATGCGGAATAGCCGCGCCGGTTCAGCATCACCATAACCTGCTCGCCGCGCGCTAGCCGCTCTCCAACCTCCTCCACCAGCTTGTGTGAGAGCACGTTGTCCTTGCCCGTCCTTTGGAATTCCTCGCGCATGTCGAGGATTTCGACCTCAGGCAGTGGGCGTTTCTCGATGCGTTCCGGCAACTCCAACAAACGATATTTGCCCTGCAACGCGTTGTAATAGGTCTCCAGGGAAGGGGTGGCGGAGCCCAACACGACCGCGGCCTTGCACATCTTGGCGCGTATCACCGCCACATCCCGCGCATGGTAGCGCGGCACTTCCTCCTGCTTGTAGGAGTGGTCGTGTTCTTCATCCACCACGATGAGCCCGAGATCACGCACTGGCGCGAAGATAGCCGAGCGCGTGCCTACCACAATACGAGACTCGCCATTACGGATGCGCTTCCATTGCTGGGCGCGTTCGTCATTCCTGAGTGAGGAGTGGAGGATGGCAACTTCGCCGCCAAAGACCTGGTGCAGGTCGGCGGCAACGGCTGGCGTGAGTCCGATCTCGGGGACCAGCAGGATGGCTGAGCGTCCCTTGGCCAGCAACGCCTGCATGGCCGACAGGTACACGGCGGTCTTGCCCGAGCCGGTAACGCCATGCAACAGCATCGGCCGGAACGTTCGCTCATCGACGGCGCCAACGATCGCATCGAGGGCTGATTTCTGTGCGGGCGTGAAGAGGAACTCCAGCTTGCGCGGTTTGAGTCCCGAAACTCGGAAGGTGGCAGGCTCCTCATGCAGCTCAACGATACCGCGGCGCACTAGCGTCCGTAACGTGGTGCGCGGAACGCCGACTTCGCGAACCGCTTCTACTGGCGCGCTTTGATTCTCCTGGCTCTGCAGGTAAGCCACTATCTTCAGCTGGTTCGCGTTGAGTTTGTCTTCGACTTTCTTCAATGTCGCAATTTGCACCAAGCGGCTGAGATCACGTACGTTGCTGAGGTCGTCGCGGGTAATCCACTTTTTCCGTAGCAGCGTTTGCAGCACAGCACGTGAGGCGCCAGCTGCGGACAGCAGCGCAGCTTCACGTACCACTTCTCCCTCTGCAAGCCGATTGAGTACGGAATATTCCCCCATCTGGTGCCCCGGCCCTTTGTGCGAGCGCCGCGATGAGCCAACCGTGGAAGCTGCGTGCAATGCCTCGATTCCCCTGGTGGTGATGTGGTAGCCGTAGGCACGGCGGAATTCCGCGGCCAGTGGCAGCATACAGCGCAAGACTTCGCCAATCGGTGCAATATAGTACTGCGCGATCCAGCCGCCCAATTGCATGAGTTCAGGCGTCAGAGCGGGCGTTGCATCGAGTACCTGGGTCAGGCAACGGGTCTGGAACGCAGGTTCGCGATCGTGCAACTGGGTGACGACGCCGCATAGCCGTTTCTCGCGAAACGGAACGATGACGCGACCGCCGACACAAGGCTCGGAAGCGTCCTGGGGAAGGCGATAGGTAAAGGTGGCGTCGAGCGGAACCGGCACGGCCACATCGCAGAATTGCGGCATGGCAGGCTTAGCGGCCTTCGGTGGCGCGCTTGGACGAGGGGAGATTGAGATATCGCATAACCATCTGCAAATCTTTCCAGGCTTCCTTCTTCTGCCTCGGATCGCGCAACAGAAACGCAGGATGGTAGGTCACCACTAGCTTACAATGGAAATGTCTGCCCCCATCCATCAGCGTTCGTGGCGGCGAATAATCGTATACGCGGCCTCGTAACGTCGCCATTGCGTCATTCACCCCGAGCAAGTTCTTGGCTGCTGTTGCCCCGAGCGCCACGATCATCTTTGGGCTTATGACACCGATCTGCCGCATCAGGAACGGCGAGCAAGTATCGCACTCGTCGCGTTCGGGAACCCGATTGCCGGGCGGACGGCACTTGACAATATTGGCGATGTACACTTGCTCGCGCTTAAGACCCATGGCAAGGATCATGTTGTTGAGCAACTGGCCAGCACGGCCGACGAAGGGCAGCCCTTGCTGATCTTCGTCAGCACCCGGGCCTTCACCAATGAACATCAAGTCTGCATAAGGATCTCCCGTACCGAACACGATCTGCTTGCGCCCCAGTTTTGCCAACTTGCACCGCTGGCAGTTGGGACCAATATCATCCGCGATAGCTTGCAGCAGGTCAGCGCGACTCTGCGCAGGAGGCGCAAGATCGTCTGTGATGAACCCCAAGCTGGCAGGAGATCTGCCGGGCCCAATCGCGGCGGCGCCATCGGAATGATCCGCTGGCCGCGACGGGGCCCTACCTTTAGAAACCTCGCGCCGATAGAGCGGCCCGACTTCCAGCTCGTGGTAGAACTGCAGCCGCTCGCGGATGGCAGATTTGGTCTTTGGGTCGAGGGTCATCAGTTACGAACCGTTGCGGGCGCTGCCCTACCCTGTTCTTCCCTTATGCGTAGGGCCACTCGCAGAATCTCGTGTGCGACCTCCAGTTTGCTCGCCTCAGCCACGGGGATGATTTCGCCCGGAGTAACAATGGTTACCTCATTGCGGTCGGCATTGAAGCCGATGCCCGAACGCCCAATATCGTTAACAATCATTGCATCCACGCGCTTCTTTGCCAGCTTACCGCGTGCGTTCTCCAGCAGGTTCTCGCTCTCGGCAGCGAAACCAATCAGCACGGGCGAACGCTTTCCGCGAGCCTGTCGCAAGCTGCCCAGATCGGCCAGGATGTCGGCATTAGCTTCGAGCTGCAGCTCCATGGTGCTCTTGCGCTTGATTTTTTCCGGAAAGACATTCTTGACGTGGTAATCGGCAACAGCTGCCGCCATGACGATGAAGCTGGCCTGCTCCCAGCGATCGAGCACCGCGCTGCGCATCTGCTGGGCAGTTTCAATGAAGATGGTTTCAGCAGCTGGCGGTGGCTGCAGGTTGGTTGGGCCACTTACCAGAATAACTTTGGCTCCACGACGCAGCGCGATTTCGGCAAGGGCGTAGCCCATCTTGCCGCTGGAACGGTTGCCGAGGTAGCGCACCGGATCGATAGGCTCGTGGGTTGGGCCGGCAGTGACGAGCACGGTTTCGCCGGCCAGGTCCTGTGCGATGCCGAGGCGCTCAAGTGTAGCAGCAACTATCTCTTCAGGTTCGGCGAGCCGGCCAGCGCCGACCATGCCGCAGGCAAGATAGCCGCTGCCGGGCTCGATGACATGGACGCCGCGGCGGCGCAGGACTTCCAGGTTGGCCTGTGTGGCCGGATGCTCCCACATCTTGACGTTCATGGCGGGGGCGATGATTACAGGGGCTGTAGTAGCAAGATAAAGCGTGCTAAGGAAATCGTTGGCGATGCCCTGGGCGAACTTGGCGAGCACGTCCGCGGTGGCGGGGGCAACCAGAAGGGCATCGATCGACTGCGCCACCGATATGTGTTCGACAGCGGAGTCGAGATTCGGCCGCCCGTCGCCGGCATCGAACATGCCGGTAATTACCTTCTCACCAGACAGCGCCGCGAACGTCAGTGGGCGAACGAACTCCTGGGCCGCGACAGTCATAATGACCTGCACGTGCACGCCGCGTTCCTGCAAATGCCGAACGATCTCGGCAGCTTTGTAGGCGGAGATTCCGCCGCTCACGCCCAGTGCGATTTTCATGTCTGCGCCTGATTAGCTGATGCCGCGCCTGTGGTTCGCGATTCCTGCGGGCGCTCGACTGCGGCAGTCCCTGCAGGCGTCGGCGGGGCTGTAGTCTCGATTCTGTACGCTTGCCCACCTCCGACCCACCGAGCTCGCCTTTCTCGCACCTCCGGGACCCGTTCTCGCCAGTGCGTCCGAGGCGAATCGCGAGCTCCTGCTCGAAGCCTCGCAATGTGAGGTGCGGTTGCCCTAATCGTCGCCCTCCGGGACGCGGGCGTCCAGCATCTCGCTGGCAGCCTCTAAGGCAGTCTTCTGCAGTTGCGGTACTTCCCACTTTACCTTGCCGGCCTGAATTTCTTCTTCGGCGATGCGGCACGGTTTGCGCGAGTGGGTGTTGACCACGGGACGAGCGCCATTCTGGATTTGCCGAGCGCGACGCGCGGCTACCAAAACATAGCGATAATTGCTGTCGAAGCCCTCAACCAGTTTCATGGTTCACTCCGTGACTGTGGGAAATCGGAAAACCTTCGAACGTAGCCAGGATTGTCTTCACCTGCTGCATCATATGTGCACGCAAGGCACTATGGGCAATGGCCAGCACCGCCTCATTCCTTGCGGTACGTTCAGCGCCGGAGCGCTTCAGCCGCTCGGCCTCAACGATCGACTTCAGGAGATCGATGGACTGCTCCAGCCGGTCGTTCACCAGAATATAGTCGTACTGCGAGAAATTCTCAATTTCCCGGGAAGCGGTCTGCAGGCGGCGCTGGATGATGTCCTCGGTATTGAACGGCGGCGCCCCGTCACGCAGTTTGCGGCGAAGCTCGTCGTCGGCCTCGCTGCGGCGGCGCAATCGGCGTTCCAGCTCCTCGCGCGACGGCGGCAAGATGAAGATGCTCACCGCATCCGGCACCTTCTGTTTCACCTGGGCCGCGCCCTGCACGTCAATATCGAGCAGCAAGTCGTACCCGCAAGACGTGGCTTCGTCCAGGAACCGACGCGCCGTTCCGTAGTAGTTGCCAAATACTTCGGCGTATTCAAGGAACCCATCGGTGCCGATCATGCGCTCGAACTCTTGGTGGCTGACAAAAAAATATTCGCGGCCTGACTGTTCGCTGCCACGCGGCGGGCGGGTGGTGTAGCTGATGGAGAATTGCAGGTTGGGCACGAT
>CAZDYZ010000686.1:0-6419 GCA_964509525.1 uncultured Acidobacteriaceae bacterium | reverse complement strand
ACCTTGGCCGCGTCGCAGATGAGATTGTCCTTCGGCGGGTTGAGCACCCGTACGCTTTCGTTGACCAGCTGCAACATGTCCTTGTCACTGGAAACGACGAAGACCGTGTAGCCCTCGTCAGACGCTTTGCGTGCCAGGGTGCCGATGACGTCGTCAGCTTCGAAGCCGGACGCCTCGAGGATCGGGATGCGATAGGCGTGGAGTGCGCGCCGGATGTAAGGTATTTGCTGCGCCAGGTCGGGGGGCATCTCGGCGCGGTTCGCTTTGTACCCGCCATAGGCGACGTCGATGTAGGTCTGGGTATGGCTGTCGAACTTGCGCAGACTGACGATGGCCTTCGCCTGTTGATCACGAAAAGTCGATGCGCCTACATCGAACACTGCGGCCAGATATTGCGGCGCGAAGTCAGCCCGCATTTTGCGCAGCATGTTAACGAACACAAATGTGGCGCTGGTCGGTATGCCCGTCTTGGTGGACATCGGGCGCTGCCGTTGCATCGCGTGATAGGCGCGAAAGATGAACGACATCGCATCGATCAGGAAAATGCGTCCCTTCGCTCCGGTCGGTGCAGAAGGCGTAGTAAGCGCGGGCCGAGCAGCGGTGATTCTTGCCGTGCTCTCCGGCTTGGAGGCGCTGGGGACAGTCACGGATTTTGCGGTTTTCCGGGTAGAAGGCAAGAATAAATTCTAACAAGCTCCGCCCTGGCTCATCTATGGATCAGCAACGGCATTCCCAGGAACAAACGCGATAGACAAATTGCGAATCTCTCGACAAGGACTGGGTGGGCAGAGCTCAAGAGTGGGTCACCGCAATGAAGGTTCAGGTCCGCTCACAGCCAGTTACAAAACGGAAAGAATCAACAGGCCTGATATGTCCAGCCTTGCGCGAGGGGCGGGTCGTCACTCGATAAACATGCAGTCTCCATAGGAGTAGAAGCGATAGCGCTGGAGGATGGCATGTTCGTAGGCATGCAGGATCCGTTCGCGGCCAGCGAAGGCCGCGACTAGCATCAGCAGCGTGGATTTCGGCAGGTGAAAATTTGTCAGCATGCCACCCACGACGCGGAACTCGAACCCGGGGTAGATAAAAATGTCGACCTCGCCACTTTGCGCCGCGATGCAACCGTCGGCGTTTTGTCGGGCGGCAAATTCAAGCGTGCGAACCGTTGTGGTTCCCACTGCCAGTACGCGTCGGCCAGCATTGCGCGCCTCCTGGATTCTCTCCGCGGCAGCCTGCGGTATTTGATACCACTCGCCATGCAGCTTGTGCGTCTCTACGACCTCGTCGCGCACCGGTTGAAAGGTCCCCAAACCGACGTGAAGGGTGATCTCGACAGTTTCGATGCCCCGTCGGCGAATGTTGGCGAGAGCTTCGGGTGTGAAGTGCAAGCCGGCGGTCGGTGCGGCAACGGAACCGAACGGCTTTGCGTACACGGTCTGATACCGCTCGCGGTCCATCAGCGTGTCCGGGCGGTCGATGTAAGGCGGCAAAGGGACGTGCCCTATGCTTTGCAGCACAGCGAAGAAATCGTCGACCGGACCAAAGCGGAGATGGCGCTCGCCGAACGTGCCGCGACCGATAATCTCAGCCGCAAGATCGTGCGAATCCTGGCTGGCCGCAGCACCAAAAAAAATCCGTTCCCCGACCCCCAGCTTTCGTCCGGGGTGCACCAGTGCTTCCCATTCCATTGGATCCGACGCGAGCTGCCTGGTGAGCAGCACCTCGACCCGCCCGCCAAGGAAATTCGCCGCGGCGGGATTCCGGGGTGAGACGCGCTGCGCCCGCGAGCCGCTGCGGCGTCCGAAAAGCCGGGCAGGCAGAACTCTGCTGTTGTTGAACACCAGTAAATCGTCGGGGCGCAACAGTTCGGGAAAGTCGCGAAAGCTGCGATCTTTGAGCAGCCCCTTACTGCGATCCAGGATCAGCAGGCGCGAGGTGCCCCGGTCGCTCAACGGCTCCTGGGCAATCAACTCCTTAGGAAGGTGGTAGTCGAAATCCGAGACCAGCACCCCCCGATTATGCCCCACCGGGGTTGGTCAGACATTCATGTGGAATGTGACGCAATCCTTTGCGGCGGCGGCAACCTGCGGTACGATACAAAGGTTGTAAGGTTGTAAGGAGCGTCTGCGTTACGGCATGAAGACGGAACAACAGCATCGGGCCGAAATTGTCCGCTTCGGGAAGTTGCTGCACCAGGCCGGTCTTGTAGCCGCCACTGACGGGAACCTTTCCGTGCGCCTGGAAAACGGCACGTTTCTTTGCACGCCCACGGTGATGAGCAAAGGTCTGATGGAACCTGAAGACCTCGTGATCGTCGATCAGCAGGGGAAGAAGCTGAACGGCTCGCGGGACGCGTCGAGTGAAATTGCCATGCACCTGCTAATTTACCGCAGGCGTGCCGATGTCAAGGCAGTCGTACACGCTCATCCGCCAACCGCTACCGGCTACGCGGCTGCCGGACTCGCGCTTGATCGGGCGCTATGTTCGGAAATTTTTGTGACCCTGGGCTCGGTACCTCTGGCGAACTATGAGACTCCGGGTACTCCAGAGTTGGCCGAAGCACTGGCCCCGCTGGTTGCCGAACACGATGCCATCTTGATGGCGAACCACGGTGTCGTGACTTGCGGCCCTGACCTGCTCAGCGCTTACATGAACATGGAAACGGTAGAGCACTTCGCCAAGATCGCTTTAGTTACTCATTTGCTTGGCAAGCAACAGACGCTAAGCGACCACCACGTGGATAAGCTGCGGGAAATTCGGATGAAGTATCACAACCACAATCAGGTTGGCGCAGCTCAGGGGAAAGACTGAGCGTTTACTTCGTTGCAGGCCTTTCCTCTATTCCCCTCCAAGGCTGAACCGCAGTCCAGCGCGGAAGTTTGCCCGCAGCGCGGGATATCCAAGAACCTCGTTGTAGTGATTATTGAGCAAGTTATTCACGTTGGCATAGGCCGTCACGTGATGATTGACGGCAAACCAACCCCCGAGGTCCAGGCGCGCATAACCGGCAGCGTAATAAATGGGGGTAATGTACCCGAACAGGAAATCGGAATCAGGACGGCGCCCGACTGCCGTGACCCCAAGAAATCCGCCCCAACGATTCCTGGTGTAGGTCAGCAGCAGCATGCCAGCCTGCTTGGGACGCCGCAGCAACGGTGCCCCGACGCCGTAGATCCGCGGATCGCAACCCGCATCGGGATCGCATGGCGGCGCCTGCTGAATCTGCGTCGAAGTGTAGGTATAAGCGCCGCTCAGCGAAAGATAGTTCGCCAGACGGCCGCTCAAGACCAGTTCAGCACCCTGCGCCATCGCGCGATTGAAGTTCACATACTGGCTGGTATTGGTGTCGGAATTGTAAAGGTATTCGATCTGGTCACGGAACTGATTGTGGTAGTACACGGCGCTGAGCGACAGACGGTTGCTGAACAGCGACTGCAGCATACCGGCCTCGATGGCCTGGTTCTGTTCCGGCCTCAGGTTGGGATTGGGAAGAGTAGGAAAGGTACCTGTGATGCCAAATGTTTGCTCAAAACTGGGCTCTTTGATTCCCTCCGAATAGCCAACATGCAGGCGAGTGCCGCTAAGGACGTTGTTGCCCCGCCATACCAGAAAAGTTGCCGAGGCGCGCGGAGTGACTTTGCCACCAAAGCTGCTGTTGTTCACGTAGCCCACTCCCGCCAGGACTGACAGTTGCCGCCAAACAATCGTCTGCTGCGCGAAGAGGTAGTTATTGAAGCGCAGGCCGTGGGTTGTGCTGATGCCGGCATCCGAATTGTCGTTGATGTAGCCGTTCTCATCCTGGAAGTTGTAGCCCAGTGTGGTCTGCGCCCATGGCCGCGGGGTGTAGGTCCCCTGATAGTCGAAGCCGGCGACGTTGTACTTCGTCAGGCTGTTGAAGGCAGTATCGAATGGCCGATCTGGATCATCGACCGGATTCACGTTGAGCGCGACGTGGTGATATTCGAAGCCGGTAAATTGGTGTTGCCACGCCCCGGGCCCACTAACCGTGAGGTTGCCGCTGGCGAGGAAGTTGTTCTGGTGGGCGTATTGGTTCGGGTCGGGCGGAAGCTCGGGATTGCCGTTGAACCACCAGTTTGACTGGACTGCCGTCCAACTGTTGTAGTGTCGCGCGCGCAAACGGAAAGCCACGCGGTCGGAGATCTTCACCCCTATATTTCCGCCTTGCAAGGAGTTGGAATAGGCATCATTGACGCCCTGGCCTTGGGTATCGAATTGGTCAGCAAAGGCGTTGTAGTCGAAGATACCGCGTGCTCCGGCTAGCGACGCGTAACCGTGGGCAGTCCAGAAGTTCCCACCGTCTGCGCCGAATTGAAGCTAGGGAGTACGCGTGCTCACGGAAGCCGTCCAGAACTGCACGACGCTGGTCATGGCATCCGATCCGTAGACGGTGCTCTCGGGACCACGTTCCATTTCGAGGCGGTCGACGTTGTTCATGGGGACCACGCCAAAATCAAAGAAGCCACCGGGATCGTTGACCGGTACGCCGTCGATCAGCACCTTGTTGTAGTTGGATTCACCTCCGCGGACGAACAAGCTGGTGAGATTGCCGCGGCGCCCTGTGGTGCTTACGATGGCTCCAGGAATGTAGAGCAAGGCATCGGGTGCAGCGATGGGATTGATCGCGTTGAGCTGCTCACTGGTGAGCACGCCGATCGAAGTACCCGTCTGCTCCGCCGTGATGGGGTTTGCTGTCGCGGAGACGACCACCGTCTGTGGAGTGGTAGTCAGCTTAAGCTGAACGGTAAGCGGCTCCGTCCCTGGAACAGTAACTTGCAGGGATTGTTCCGCAAATCCGGGCGCGAGCACCACGGCACGATATTGGCCGTCCGCCAGGTTGGTGAAGATCGCCAGGCCGTCTCCGGTTGTGGTTTGTACTCCGACTCCACCGTTGTCACTGACGCGAAACAGGCTCACCTGCACTCCGGCGACCTGGTCCCCGGCCGGACTCTGGACAGACACTTTGAGATCGGCCGCAAGAACGGCCGAACAACACAGCAGGGCGGCCAGCCATATGCGAACGATGAACATGACACTCCTCCTTTGCACGCGAAAGGGGTTGGTGACAGTTCGCGCCGGTCTCCTGGCTTGCGAGTTTGCGATTTGCATCGCGGACAGCGGCGCGGCCTTCCCGTTTGCACAGTGGCCTTGCGCCAAGACTCGCTTACAGTTGCGCGGCAGCGCGGGTTTCTCACCCGCTTCCCAGTTCCGTCCAAGCCAACGTCAGGTCAGGCACCGACGTCGTCCCGATTGGGTTGGCGGAACGCGCGAACGCTGATTGGCAAGGAACAACCTGGAGAAACACCAGGATGAAGCATCGACTGTAATGTTGCCGCAAGGTGCTGTCAACCGAGTTGTGATGAAAACTGCGATTCGGCGAACCGAGCCACGCGCTCCAGAGCGGCCTGCATTTCCGTATGACAGCGCTGCAACGCTTCCTCATCGGCCTCGGGCGGAACGAAGATGTTCTTCGCCACACGTACATAGGCTCGCGAAAATGGCTTGGGGATGAGCATGGCGTCCCAGGTTCGCAAGACCCAAGGTCTCTCGACGGCAACGTAGAACGCGGTGATCGGGACGCCAGTAAGGCGTGCCAGCATCACCGGGCCCTTCTTGGCGACGTAGCGGGGCCCGCGCGGACCATCTATAGTGAAAGCTACTGCGCCGCCGGCTCTCACCATCGCCTCCATTTCCAGCAGGCCGCGCGGGCCTCCGCGCGAACTGGATCCGCGAATTGGCACAAACCCGAAGCGACGAATTACCCGCGCGATGTATTCACCATCGCGGCTGAGGCTGGTGAGCACGGCGATTGCGCGATTGCGGAACAACCAGGTTGCCGGCAGTACACAGCGGTGCCAGAAGGGATAAATACCGGGAGCGATGCTGTCGAGGCCAGCAATGGAGCCTTCTTCGTAAGTGATGGTCATGCGCAGCGTACGGCCGATGAGGCCTACCAGGCCAGACGCGATCCACGAGACCACGGCCATCGTTAGCCGTTGTAGGGCGCTGAGATGGGCATCGCGCCGTCGAGCTTCGGTTGCAATGGCTTGATCGGGCACGCGAGAATTCTAACCTGCGAACGGCAACCCGACCCGTGATCTACTTGATCACCAGCTTAGCGATGGTCTGCAGCTGCATGTTCGACGTGCCCTCGTAAATCTTGCCAATCTTCGAGTCTCGGAAGAACTTCTCCACCGGATAGTCCTTGGTGAAGCCGTACCCACCGTAGACTTCGACACAGAGGGAGGCCACGCGCTCAGCCACCTGGGAGCAGAAAAGCTTGGTCATGGCGGCCTCTTTCACAAAGTTCATGCCGGCATCTTTCATGCGCGCACAGTTGTAGAGCAGCATGCGAGCGGCTTCGATCTCAGTGGCCATCTGCGCAATCTGGAACTGGATCG
>CAZDYZ010000685.1:0-6121 GCA_964509525.1 uncultured Acidobacteriaceae bacterium | reverse complement strand
CGAAGTACGCCGCCAACTGCGTAGGCGTCACCAGCAATTCACCTTCGCTGCCTCGCGGACGCAAACGAGTATCGACAGGAAACACCATCCCCTCACGTGTGTAAGCGGCCAACGCCTGCATGGTTTGCTCGGCGGCACGGGTCAGTGCGGCGCGATTGTCGCCCTCCTCGCACACAAACAACACGTCTGCATCCGACAACAGATCGAATTCGCGCGCTCCCAGACGGCCCAGCCCCATTACGGTGAACCCGTCGGGGCCCCCGCCCATGGCCAAAGCAGCTTGGATGGCGGCGTCAGCTGCCGCGGTGTTATCGCTCAAGGAGTCGAAGACCGCACGCAACTGGAACAGATCGCGGGCGCCAGACAGGAACATGCGTTGCCGGTAGTGCTGGCGCAAAATGCACATCGCCTCGGAACGGTCCACATTTTCTTGTGCGAGGTAGATAAACACGGGGTCGAGTTTCACTTCCTCAATTCGAGGGTTGTG
Source organism: uncultured Acidobacteriaceae bacterium (assembly GCA_964509525.1). Lineage (GTDB taxonomy): Bacteria > Acidobacteriota > Terriglobia > Terriglobales > Acidobacteriaceae > Bog-257. The sequence continues at coordinate 5,634 of CAZDYZ010000685.1, read as the reverse complement.
CTCGAACAGCTCTGCAGCTTCCTCCCCCGGGCGCTTTTCGATCTGTTCCAGGAGTGAAATTTCACGCGGATGCCGCACCAGGATGTCGGTCAAGTACTCGCTGAATTCGAAAATTTCGAGCGCGCGCTCCACCGCTTCCGGCGACCGCAGCACCGCGCCGTAGCGTTCGGAGGTGGTTCCCGCCGAGCTGAGAAACCGCTCGAAGTTGCGCCGTACATGCTGCGACAGTTCGGGGCGTCCGGCGATTTCTCGCAACTGGGGCGAGTCCATCGCCAGCCGTTGCATCATCAGGCCGTAGGAATTTTCTCGGGTTACCGGAAGCTCCGGCTTCAACTCGAAATCCTGCGGGTTATCAGCAAGATGCTGGCTCTGCGCCTGGTAAATAATGCGCTGATATATTTCCGCCACCGCTGCCATGCGACGCTGCACATGTGAAAGGAATTCTTCCGGTGGGAGGGCGGCGGTTCCTTCCCGCGAGAGACTTCGCCCCAGGGAGAGCAGCTCAGCACGGGACTGAGGTAAGCGGTGGGTCTGCTGGCCATGGCGCAATTGCAGACGGTGTTCGAGATTGCGCAGGAACTCGTAGGCATTCGTCAGGTTGTGAAAGTCTTTGCCGCTGATGTGCTCTTTGTCGTGAAGTTTCTGCAGCGCAAACATCGTGCCGCGGGAGCGCAACCAAGATTCACTTCCCCCGTACACGCGCTGCAAACATTGCACCAGGAATTCGATGTCGCGAATGCCGCCGCGGTCGACCTTCACATCAATGCCATCCTGCCCTCCCTGCTTCAGGAGGCGCTGGCGGCGACGGCTTCCGATCCTCTCCCGAGCCTCCAGCGCAGTCTTGATCGCAGCAAAATTCAGGTTTCCCTGATACACGTAAGGCTGCACTGCCCTTAGAAATTCGCGTGCCAGCGCCTGGTCCCCGGCCGAATGCCGCGCCTTGATCATGGCCTGCAGCTCCCAGTCGTGTGCAACTTGGGAGTAGTAGTGGATCGCGTGTGGCAGCGGGACGGCGGGTTCGCCTTCGTTGCCTTGTGGCCGCAAACGCAAATCAATACGAAATACCGGCCCTTCGCGCGTGTGGCGCGAAAGTAACTCGGTCGTTTGCTGCGCCAGCCGAATGAAGTATTCGTGAGTGGAGATTCCTGCCCCCTCCGGCTCCGGGACCCCGTCGTAGAGATACAGAAGGTCGATGTCGGAGCTGTAGTTCAGTTCGTTACCGCCGAGCTTGCCCAACGAGAGCACGGCGAAGCGAGAATCCATCAATCGGCCCGCTTCGTCGCGCCCTTGTGGCGTGCCATACCGGTGTTGCAGCTGCGAGTGGATCTCCCGCAGCGCCTGCTCGATCAGCACGTCGGCGAGCGCCGATAGTTCTGCCGTGGTTTCGGCCAGGGTGGCGATACCAAGCGCATCGCGCAGCATAACGCGTACGTATTCGCGTTTCTTAAAACGCGCTAGCAACGCTGCCATATCCGTGTCGAGGGAGCGTAAGCGGAACCTCGCAAAGCGCTCGTGAAACTCTTCTCGCGAATATGTGCGATCCAGGCTTTTGTCCCGCACAAAACCACGGAGGAGATCGAGGTTATGGATCAACGTCGCACCCAGCCAGGGGCTGTAGCCAAATACCACGACAACGTAGTGAATCAAGAACGGGTGTTTCTCCAGCAGGCGAAGCAGCTTCGGAGGTACTACTTCTGCAAACCGTTCGAATTGATTCACCGCTGCATCAGGGTTCGGAGAAGTGGTCAGCAGCGACAGCAGCGACTCGTAGACTCGAGGCGTCACAAACTTTCGGATAAAGGTGAGGTTACGCCCCGCTGTCTCCGAGTTGCGAAACTGCACATTCGACGGAGGCGTTATGGAATCGGGTTGCGGACCTATTGACACGAGGAGGTAATTAACTTTGCCAAATCGACGTCTTTCCCCAATAAGGCGGGTCTCACTGGCCAAGATAGAGCCGTCCGGCCCGCTTCAGCGCTGCTCATGTGAATCGGCTGAAGCTGGTAAGCTATTTCATTACAATCTCCCGGATTGGACCATGCTTGCCATATCAAGGGATGCACTACCCGGCTAAGGACCGGTTCAGATTACCTGAACGCGACCCCTGGGCGGGATTACCCCAAATACATGCTCAAGACAGCTAGCGGACAGCCACCGCCTGCAGGGGCGCAAATTGTGTCCTTCTACACCTACGCACAATCTTAGCCCAGTTGAAGGCTCGACATCGCAATAGACTAGCGCTTCCGGCCCTTGCCATGATTCCTTGCGACGCAGCATGTACCGGCCGCATCTGCTACCGTATTTAACGAACTCCGAGGAACCTATGTACCATTATGATCCAGCAACTGCCCTGGAGGAGTTGAACGAGGACGCTCTGTTGCCAAACCCTGTTCGCGTGCGTGACATGATGTTGCGCGCCCATCTCGATGCCGACCATTCGCTGGAATACAACCGGCTTTTTGTCGAATACCAGAAGCGATTCGGCGAGCTTCAGGAACTTGGACGGCATCTGCTGGAGGGGCTGGGAAGAAACACGGCAACTGCAAATCATCACTAATACTGTGTTTGCCGAAGGTAGTGACGGAGGAATAGGGTGAACTTTCTAGCGCTTTGGGGCTTGATTTGTCTCCTAGCCGTGACAAGTGTTGCCGCAGATTCGCGCTCGGTCTCCTATAAGAGCGGTGACGAGACGGTGAATGCAGCCCTGTACACACCACAAGGCAAGGGACCGTTTCCGGCACTCGTTGTGATCCATGAGTGGTGGGGACTGAACGACTGGGTGAAGGAGGAAGCGGCTAAACTTGCTGATCAGGGTTATGTTGTGCTCGCAATCGATTTGTATCGCGGTAAAGTTGCAACAACGCCGGACGAAGCCCACGAGATCATGCGAGGGGTTCCACAGGATCGTGCCAATCGCGATCTGCTGGCAGCCACCGGCTACCTTCGCTCACAGAAGAATGTCGATCCCAGGCGCATCGGGTCTATCGGATGGTGCATGGGCGGCGGCTACTCGCTCGACCTCGCTCTTAGTGACCCGACGCTGAAGGCGGCGGTCATCAACTATGGCCATCTTGCGACCGACGACACCTTGTTGAAAAAGATCGATGCTTCGATCCTGGGCATTTTTGGCGGCCAGGACCACGGCATTCCGGTGGCGGATGTGTACAAGTTCGAGGCGCAACTGAAGGCGCTCGGAAAAACGGTGGAGATCCATGTCTTTCCCGACGCTGGACACGCATTTGAAAACCCGAACAACAAGCAGGGCTATCGGGCGGACGACGCAGCGCAGGCCTGGAAGCTCACCCTGAATTTTCTCTCGATATACTTAAAGTGAAGGTTTATAAATGTTGCGCTACTCTAAGTATTTGTTATGGATAGTAGTGGTCTTAATTATGGCATCAGCGCTGTGGGTGCTGAGCATTGAGATCACCTACGAGCGCAATGTACGGCACATCCCAACCGATTTCCGCGTGCGCCACCACAAACCAACCTATCGATGGAAGGCATGAAGAGTCGCCGTCATCTGTCCCCAATGTTGGCGCTAGACTCGCTCTAACACCATCGCGATTCCCTGGCCCACACCAATACACATCGTGCACAAGGCGTAGCGTCCCCGGATGTGCTGCAACTGCCGCATAGCGGCAGTCACCAGCCGGGCTCCGCTCGCACCTAGAGGATGGCCAATCGCAATCGCCCCACCGTTAGGATTAACGTGTGGGGCATCATCCGGAATGCCAAGATCACGAAGCACCGCCAAAACCTGTGCGGCAAATGCCTCGTTCAATTCGATGACATCCATGTCGGAGAGCGTAAGGTTCGCCAGCGCCAGCACTTTGCGCGTGGCTGGGGCAGGCCCCATGCCCATAATCCGCGGCGCGACCCCCGCAACTGCCGAGGCGACAATGCGTGCTTTCGGGGTAAGGCCGAAGCGTTTTGCGGCTTGTTCCGATGCCAGAAGCAGAGCGCATGCGCCATCATTGACACCGGAGGCATTGCCTGCTGTAACCGTTCCGCTCAGCTTAACGATTGGTTTTAGAGCGGCGAGCGCTTGCATCGTAGTGCCCGGGCGGGGATGTTCATCTCTGTCCACTACAATAGTGGCGTCTTTGCCTTGAGCAATGGTGACTGGAACGATTTCTTGTGCGAGAAACCCGTTTGCGACTGCGGCGGCGGCGCGCAGCTGACTGCGATAGGCGAACGCATCCTGGTCCTGGCGAGAGATCCTGAACTCCTCGGCGACGTTCTCGCCAGTCTCCGGCATGGAATCCACTCCATACTGGGCCTTCATCAGCGGATTCACAAAGCGCCAGCCGATAGTAGTATCCTCCAACTTCATGCTGCGTGAAAAAGCGCTTTCGACCTTCGCCATGACGAACGGCGCTCGCGACATGCTCTCAACCCCGCCTGCTATCACCAGGGAATTCTCTCCACTCTTGATTGCTCGTGCGGCAACCGAAACAGCATCCATGCTGGAACCGCACAGGCGATTCACGGTTGTGCCCGGAACCGTCTGTGGCAGACCGGCCAGCAGCAATGCCATGCGGCTGACGTTGCGGTTGTCTTCACCAGCCTGATTGGCGCACCCGAGGACTACGTCGTCCACTGCACCCCACTCAACTGACGGATAGCGCTCGACCAGAGCTTTGATCGGGATGGCCGCAAGATCGTCCGTGCGGACCGAGGCCAGAGATTCACCGTATCGCCCAAACGGCGTCCGGATCGCATCGCAGATAAAAGCTTGCAGCATTGGATGAAGCTCGCCCGACAGCTGCGGGCCAACTCATCATATCGTGAACCTGGGAATCATGAGGTGCCGTAGCCAACTGAGCGCGCCTCGTGCGACAAGCTGTGGTTTGCGGCTCCGGAGGATATTTTTGTTCGCGATGCAGTCTGTGCACCTCGCTTAGACAGTCGCAACTTAGCCTTATCGTGAATCACTGACACTCTGCCTACACACCGCAGAGTCGTAACCTTGCGGGCAGCAACGTAATCCGTAAAGTGGACGACGCTGTTCACACTTTGGCTTGCGGTTGCCGATACCCCTTACTGCAGGGACTTGCAGGACATTACAATCGGCATGACCTGGTTCATGTCAATGTTGGGAGGATGAGAATGCGGGTACTGGTTACCGGCGGCGCAGGATATATAGGAAGCGTGGTGGCTGACCGCCTGCTAAGAAACTGTCATTCCGTTACGGTGCTGGACAATCTCAGTAAGGGGAACAGAGAGGCTGTGCCGGCCCAGGCTCAGTTCATCCTGGCAGACACCGGCGACCAATCTGCCATTGCTCGCGTCTTCGAGCAGGGCCGGTTCGACGCTGTAATGCACTTTGCGGCGTTCATCGAAGCCGGAGAGTCCGTGCTCTATCCTGAGAAATTTTTCGACAACAACGCGGCGCGCGCCCTGAATCTACTGCAAGCGGTCTTGAGGTATCACGTTAATCGCTTCGTTCTCTCCTCCACGGCGGCTGTGTACGGAGAGCCTCGTCGCACTCCTATCCTGGAGGACGATCCGTTGGAGCCCACCAACGCTTATGGCGAGTCGAAGCTCATTGTCGAGCGCATGCTGGCTTGGTTTCACAAAGTTCACGGCTTGCGATACGCAAGCCTCCGTTACTTTAACGCCGCCGGAGCT
>CAZDYZ010000684.1:0-2633 GCA_964509525.1 uncultured Acidobacteriaceae bacterium | reverse complement strand
CAATACGGATGAGCAGGCACCTATCTTCCACGTTGCGCATTATGGCATCGCCGCCGATGTCTTGGACGTGCTGCCCGCACTCACCGACGCAGTGCACAGCCGCAAAGAGGCCAAGACCCATGCCTGATCCGGCCACACTGGATTATTACGGCGCAGCCGGGTGCTCGCTCCTGTGGCTACTCACACTGGCGTCATTTCTGGCGTTCGGTCGCCGTGTGGCGCTGCACATTCGGGTGCTGGCGCGTGCACGTCTGGAGAACCGCTGGGATCACATCGGCAAGCGCATCGGACTTGTCGTGAACAATGTTTTCGGCCAGCGACGTCTCTTCGATGAACCTCTGATCGGAGTGGTGCACTTTGTCATCTTCTGGGCCTTCATCTTTTATGCCACCGCGTTTTTCTGGAGCTTGTTCCGAGGGCTGATTCCTGCGTTGGCTATTCCGTACCCAGACAATGTGCCTTGGGTCGCTGCCTGCGTACAGACAATCGGCGTGATGGCGATTGTAGCGCTGTGTATTGCGGCGGTGCGGCGTTACTTCTTTACTCCCGTCAGCCTGGAACAGTCGTGGGATGCAGCTATTATTCTTGTTCTCATCGCCGTTGTGCTGCTGTCTTCTCTTGGAGGCGCCGGATTTCGAGCCTTGGCAACGACAGATGGGGAATCCTCTCCTGTTGTAGCCGCTTTTCTGGGCAAAGTGTTTGCTTCTCTCGGCGTAAGTGCTGCCAGCGCCTCCACGCTCTACCTGTGGAGTTGGTGGTTCCACATGATCACCGTGCTTGGATTTCTGGCCTACCTGCCGTACTCCAAGCACCTGCATTTGCTGGCCTCACCGTTTAGCGTCTTCTTTGCTTCCCTGGAAGCCAGCAAGTTGCCGCCTGCATCCGAAGGAGCGTCGACTCTACAGGAGTTCACTAGTCGCGAGCTCCTCAGCGGTTTGGCATGTGCCGAATGTGGTCGGTGCGACCGTGCATGTCCTAGCTTTGGCTGCGGCGACCCGCTGTCTCCCAAGCAGCTAATCCATCACGTCAAGCAGCTTGTGCTGACAGCGAATTCCGGGGTCAGCAACGACGGGAAGTTACTCGGAGAAGCGGTCCGGCCGGAAGACATTTGGGCCTGCACAACCTGTGCCTCGTGCATGGACCGTTGCCCAGTCTTCAACGAACACATTCCTCTTTTGATCGAGATGCGGCGCAAGCTTGTCTCAGAAGGTCAGGTGCCGGCCGGTCTGCCAGACGCTCTTAACAACCTAGCTAGGTATGGAAACTCTTTTGGGCAATCGGAGCGCAAGCGGGCTGTGTGGACGCAGAACCTTGGTTTCAAGCCCAAGGACGCGCGAAAGGAATCGGTGCAGTGGTTGTGGTTCTTGGGCGAGTACGCCTGTTACCACCCCGCGCTGCAGGGCATCACGCGGTCACTGGCGCGTACCCTACACGCAGCAGGTGTGGATTACGGCATCCTCTATGATGCTGAGCGGAACTCAGGTAACGATGTGCGGCGTGTCGGCGAGGAAGGACTATTCGACCTCCTGCGGCAACAGAACACTGCGACACTGCGACAGGCGCACTTCGATGGCCTGTTCACCACCGATCCGCATGTTTTCAACACATTCAAGAACGAATATCCGGACCTGAACCATGGCCGTCATCCCATACGTCATTACACGGAGCTGCTTGCGACGTTGCTTAAGAATGGTCAGTTGAAGCCTCAACGCAAGCTGGCCTACCCCGTGACCTACCACGATCCATGCTACTTGGGCCGCTACAACGGGGTCTACGACGCGCCACGAGCTGTATTGCATGCCTTGGGAGTGCAACTCAAAGAGATGCCGCGTTCCCATAGGCAAAGCTTTTGCTGCGGCGGTGGCGGCGGGCGAATCTGGATGGAAGAAGTTGGCGCGACACACTCCCGTCCCAGTGAAAGCCGGGTACGTGAAGCCGCCAGTCTGTACGGAGTTCAATACCTGGTGGTGACCTGTCCAAAAGACTACGTCATGTTCACCGACGCACTGAAAACGACAGGTTTGGAAGGCAAGTTGGCGGTGAAAGACATTACCGAGCTCGTAGAGGAGGCGGTTGCGTTTTAAGCAGGAGCATTCTACATGCTGGAGAAAGAGGACATTTATCGCAACTGTGTGCAGATAGGCGTGTACGTCTGCCATTGCGGTACGAACATTGCCGGAACTGTAGATGTAGCAGCTCTCACCGACTATGCCGCCACTCTGCCTGACGTGAAAGTGTCGCGCAACTACAGGTATGTGTGCTCCACACCGGGCCAGGAGCTGATCAAACGCGACATCGCCGAATTAGGCCTCAATCGAATCGTCGTGGCGGCTTGTTCGCCGTGCCTGCATGAGAAAACATTTCGCGACGTTACGGGGGATGCTGGTCTCAATCCGTACTTCTTCCAGATGGTCAACATCCGGGAGCACGACTCCTGGGTGCACACAGACAAGCAGGCCGCCACGGAAAAGGGCAAAGACCTCATCCGCGCTGCTGTGCGCCGTGTCCGTCTGCACAAGCCGCTGGTACGGAAGCGCGTGTCAATTAATCCCAGCGTGCTGATCGTTGGCGGAGGCATCGCGGGTATTCATGCGGCGCTCACCATAGCCAATGCCGGCAAGCATGTCTATCTC
>CAZDYZ010000683.1:0-2028 GCA_964509525.1 uncultured Acidobacteriaceae bacterium | reverse complement strand
CAGGCATGAGCGGGACGGAGGCATTGGCATTCCTCAAGCAGCTTGACGATCTCTCGGTGAAGGAAAAGTTCCTGCCGAACGTTGGACCGGCAATGCTGCACGACAGCGACGATCTGGCCGTGATGTATTTGCTGGAGAAGGCTCTTTCCAGCCTGCCTGACATCGAGGCGAGCACCATCATAGGCGATGAAGATGGAATTCACTGGAAGACAATTCACGAAACCGCTGAACTTGTGAAGTATGTCACCGAACACAGTCTGCGCAGCCAAGGTAACTTCAACTTCACAGCGACCGCTATGCTGAAGCCCTTTGCACCATTCTTCCCAGGGTCGTATCATGTCGGCGCTGGCAAGCAATTCGCTATCGGTTTTGAAGGTGCCAACGTTGTAGAAGACGTCTTCGCCAAAGACAAGGGAAACACCGAAGCTGCTATTGCCGATCTGAGAACCGCACTGACGAAACATGCATCCGTGGCCACGGCCGTTGGCAATGAGGTCGCTGGCCAAACTGGCTGGAGCTACGTAGGCGTTGATCCGACCCCCGCTCCTCTAGGTGACATATCAATCGGGGCGGCCATCGAGTCGTTCACTGGCGTCAAATTCGGCTCCAGTGGGACCCTCACCGCAGCGCGCATCATTACGACCGCCGTGCAAGGCGTGCCAGTCAAGCAAGTTGGCTACTCTGGGCTGATGGTTCCTGTGATGGAGGACAAGCTTTTGGCGCAACGATGGGCCGAATCCACCTACAATATCGACTCACTACTCGCTTACTCCGCTGTTTGCGGCACTGGCCTGGATACGGTCCCCCTTCCGGGAGACGTCAGCGCCGAGCAAATAGAACGCATTTTAAGTGACGTGGCTTCGCTCGCGGTGAAATGGAATAAGCCGCTCTCAGCAAGGTTGCAGCCTGTCTCGGGCAAGAAACCTGGCGATCAGACCGATTTTCAGGATCCATATCTCTTCAATACGACAGTCCACCCTTTGCCATAGTTCGCCGTTGGCAGGTGACGCAATTTCTGATTCGCTCTCGGTTTCGGCTTGATGACGCATTTGTGCCCGAGTTAGCAATCGGATGGCGCCTCGCAGCATTTCTCGTCGATTATCTTGGTCGTAAATGTTCCCCGCATCGTCAAATACAGGCCCAGGCTAGCGTTGTGATGCAAACCTGGGAGAACGCGTTTCGTTCAGTCACCGCGTGAAGTGCGACAGCGCGGTGCTCATTTGGGAGGCTTCTGGCCGCCGTGGGATTGCGGCGGCGGGGCCTGATGCATCTGGAGTTGTTGCTGCTGGTAGTGATGCGCCTCCATCTGCTGGGTCTGCTGCTGATGGCGCAGCTCCATCTCCTGCATCTGCTGTTGACTGGCGTGCTGCTGGGCCGCCTTCTGATGTTCCGTCTCTTGCTGCTGCATTAGTTGCTGATGCTCTTTTTCCTGCTTGGCATAGAGCTCTTGCTGTTGCTGGTACTTCTGGTTCTGCTCGGCATTACCCCCGCTCGGAGCCGTTGGTCGCGGGTGCGGCGGCAGGTCTTTGGCGTGAACCGGAGTTGGCGCACGGTACGGTGCTCCGGCTTGGTCAGCGGCTACGACGTTATTGCCCTTGAAGGAATTGGGCTTGTCAGTCGCAGCAATGGGAGGCTTGCCCTGGTTGTAGGAGGCTCGTAACTCAGGATTGGCGCGGGCGGAGTCCATGTGCTGGGTTTGCGCGGCGACGGGGGGCAGGTGACGCTCGTTCTGGGCCTGCAGTTCCTGCGGTGTCGGACGAGCATTGATACCGCCGGGACCTCCGTTGTAGCTGACGCGGTTCACGGTGACGTTGTTGATGACCGTGTTGTAGGTGTTGTGAATGTTTGTGACGTTCACGTTGTTGACAGCGGTGTTGTAGTAGAACTGGTTGTGCTCCCAGCGGCCGCCTTCATAGCCGTGGCCGAAGTAGCCGAAGCCGTAGTTGATCCCGCCATAGAAGCCGACGACTGGCCCCCAATAGCCTGCGGAGAAGAAGAAGCCGATGCCGTTCCAAGCCCAGTAGCCCG
>CAZDYZ010000682.1:0-8208 GCA_964509525.1 uncultured Acidobacteriaceae bacterium | reverse complement strand
CGCATCACCGGATTCAGCGCGGTCATAGGCTCTTGGAAGATCATACTGATACCCGCGCCGCGAATGTGCTGCATGTGCAACTCGGAAAGAGTGAGCAGGTCCTCACCGCGGAACTTGATCTGGCCTTGAATCCGGGCTTGTGATGGCAGCAGGCGCAGAATCGCCAGGGCAGTAACGGATTTTCCCGCGCCCGACTCGCCGACCAGACCCAACACCTCGCCTGGCGCAATCTGAAAGCTGACATCACGGACAACGGTCAAGCAACCCTGAACTGAGATAAAGTCAACGGTCAGATTCCTGAGTTCGAGCAGCGCAGGCACGGATTTATGCTAACAGGAGATCGAAATCCCGGCGCACAAGCCAGCATGGTGTCCCTTCCACTAAGGTCCATCGACGGGAAGTTAGATGGTGTTCCTCACTCTGTATCCGCCGACCAGCTCGCGCCCAGCTGTTTGACCTGCTCGGCCTAAGAACGTTATAGTTATATAGTTTGCCTGTACTACAAAGTCCCGTCAGGGACGCCCTGCAGCCCGGGCCACTCAGCCCTGTGAAGGTCTCCTTCCTGGCTTGGGGGAAGTGCAAGCGCACAGTTACCAGATTCGGCTGTTCCGCGTCGTAGTGTGCGCGGGTAAGTTTACGGAGGCATTTCCATGTACGCGGTAATCCGCGCCGGGGGAAGACAGTATCGTGTCTCACCCGGAGACATAATTCAGATAGAGAAGCTGCCCCAGGGCGCGGGCGACGATGTGCAATTCGACGAGGTGCTGGCGTTCAGTGGCTCCGAAGGCGAACTCGGCAAGCCCCCGAAGGCGTTCGTTACTGGCAAAGTGGTGGAACATGGTCGCAGCGAGAAGATTCTCGTTTTTCACTACAAGAGAAAGAAGCAAAACAAGAAGCTGAATGGACATCGCCAGCCGTACACCGCCGTGAAGATCACGAGCATCAACGTGGGCGGGACCAGCCGCACGACATAGTTGCTGGGTCTGGAAAGTGTACGAGGATTGCGTTATGAGCCTTCGCATATAACGGCTCAAACTATCGCTGAGAAACGACAAAAGAGCTTGGCGGACGTGAATCGATGGAACGAATTCCATGCGGATGACATAGGATTTCGGCGGAGCTTTAGCCCCGCTGATCTGGGCATGCAGGCCCACGAAAGGACGTTCTAATGGCACACAAGAAGGGCTTGGGTAGTTCCCGGAACGGCCGTGACTCCAACGCTCAGCGGCTGGGCGTAAAGACCTTTGGAGGGCAGCTCGTGCCGGGCGGTTCCATCATCGTGCGGCAGCGCGGCACTCGCGTTAAGCCTGGGGCCAATGTCGGCCGCGGCAAGGATGACACCCTCTTTGCAAAAGTGACTGGCATAGTCGAGTTCAGGGACCGTGGCTCAATGGGAAGGTTCGTGTCTGTAGTTCCGCACGTAGAACCTGCTAAGACGTAACCGCGTCCGCTCGTCGCTTGGCGGCAAAAGTTACCAGAGCTCAGGCCTCATTTGAGGCCCTTTTCGTCTCTACTCTTCCCAGTTCTTGGTCCGGTCGTTACCCACCGGAGTTCTCCCGATGTTCGTTGATGAAGCAAGAATCCGGGTGAAGGCGGGCGATGGTGGCAACGGTTGCGTGGCCTTTCGCCGCGAGAAATTCGTGCCGCGAGGAGGCCCGTCCGGCGGCGATGGCGGGCGTGGCGGCGCTGTTGTCATGGAATCCAGCGAGCGCCATAACACTTTGGTACATTTCCGCTTCAATCCCGAGTACAAGGCCGAACGCGGACGCCACGGGGAAGGTGCGAACAAGACTGGCCGAGAGGGCGCTAATGTCATGTTGAAAGTGCCTGTCGGCACCATCGTCTATGATGAGGTCACTGGGGAGCTTGTGCATGACTTCTCGCACCCTGATGAGCGCGTAGTGGTGGCGCGGGGTGGACGAGGGGGACGCGGCAACGCTCGCTTCGCAACTCCAACCCATCAGGCTCCGCGCGAGCACGAAGAAGGTTATCCCGGCGAAGAACGTACCCTGCGGCTCGAGTTAAAACTACTCGCCGACTTGGGGCTGGTTGGCTATCCCAACGCCGGTAAGAGTACGCTTATTTCGCACCTTTCTGCAGCGCGCCCGAAGATCGCGGACTATCCCTTCACAACGCTGCAGCCCAACCTCGGCGTGGTGGTTGTCGGCGAGCCACCGAAGGAGATCAGCTTCGTTGTCGCCGATATTCCGGGACTCATCGAGGGCGCCAGCCACGGAGCGGGGCTCGGCACGCAATTCTTGCGGCATATCGAGCGCACTCGATTGCTCGCCCACCTGGTAGACGTCTCCGATGATAGCGACCGAACCGATCCCGTCAAGGACTACGACGTCATCGCAGCTGAGCTTGCTGCTTTTGGTAGCGGCCTGGATTCTAAGCCGGTCATCGTTGTCGCCTCCAAGATGGACATTGTAAATAAAGGCAAGCTCGCCAAGCTCAAGCGCTATTGCAGAAGAAGGAAACTGGAATTGTTTCCTATCTCTGCGGTCACTGGGGAAGGCATCGAGAAACTGAAATGGGGTATGGCAGTGCGGGTAGAGAAACAGCGGCGGGAGGAAACAGGAAAAGTTGAGTCCAAGTTCCTGCCCTAAACCCGCAGGTTCTAGTGGCACTACCCGTTCGGCCTTATCACTTTTGTATGGCCCGTGGTCTTCAGCTTGAACACATCACCCGAGATCTTCTGGTTAAGTTGGATGTTGCTGTACTTGGCCAGGCGATAGTCGCCGGAGGGTTCCTGGAATTTTTGCTGTACGTTGACGCCGCGTGCTGGGTCGATCCACAGCGTGATCACCTGAAACATGTTCCTTACTCTTTGTGATCTCGGCGTCAGCTCCAGCTCTGCTGCATTCACACCCTGCACCTGCTCCATGCCCACGAATTTCACATCAAAAGCGCGTACGAGGTCGTGGCCACTTCCCCCGAAGCCGAGTACCAGATAGCTCTCGAAATCAGCCTTGTTCTTGCCCGGGCTGTATTCCGTGACCTGATCAATCGAGGGCTGATATACGCTGACGAGGTTGCCGGTAAACAGAATGTACTTCTTGCCGGGGGATGCAATGTCCGCAGCCATTTGCACGTCGTCGCCGTGACGCCGAAAGTACATCGTGCCCTCCTGGTAGTCGTGATCGTTGACTACCACCTGGTACTGGTCCCAGGCGAAGTTGCACTGAGCGCTACGAAAGTTAGCGGCGGCCTTGTCCATGGAATTCAACACGGATTCGAGATTCTCCGCCTGCGCAGCAGCGGCAGAGCAACATAAAAACCAGGCCAGCACAACAACCAACGTCGATCTCATCGTTGCTATTGTCACAAACTAAAATTCTGGAATCGCGGTGAAGTTGATCCGTCTCAAGCTAGCGATGCCCCCAGACTTTATACGCGACCACGTTGTGCTTGTTGTCGCGCACGATCTCGTACCGGTCAATCGTAATCTCACCTGCTACCGGCTCGATGATGCGTGCCAGCGACTCCCGAACATCGCTATCGCGGTCGGCCTTCACCGCTGAAGCGTCCACTTTGTAGAGAAAGCCATCGCCCTCCGGCTGCACCACAACCTCGGTTTGATGCGGCGAGCGTTCCACGGGTTTGTCACGAAAGTTGACCCAGAACGGTGTCAGAAAGATGAAGGTGAGAATTACTGTGACCATTACATCGTAATGGACACTGCCGCGGGGATACGTCCACCAGAAGTAGCCCTTGATGGTTTGAAAGACTTTGCCCATCGCTCGGAATAAGTCTAGAGAGACAAGCGGAGAAGCGCAAGAAAAGCAGGCTGCCAATCGCTCCGCAGAGAAGGAACAAAGGCAGATACCTAAAGGCGCTAATCCGGATTGGCACAGGAAGAATGCAGTACGCCGATGCCTTCTTCACGTCCTCAGTTCTACCACTGTCGCCCCACCACCCCCCTCGTTCTGCGTCGCCTGGCTCACGCTGGCGACATGCGGATGGCTTTGCAGGAATTGCCGAAGTGCTTTGCGGAGAATGCCCATGCCGCTTCCATGCACGACGCGGATACGGATCGCGCCCGCCAGAAATGCGCGATCTACAAATTTATCTACAGCGCTTGTGGCTTCATCCACCGTCTGACCGATGACGTTGATCTCCGTCGGTACGCTCTCGTCTTCGTGCAAGAGAGATACCTTGATGCCACGAGAGCGCGCCGCCGCCACGGGATTCGCGTCGGCACGTGCGACCACATCAGCAAAGTCATCCCGGGCCACTCTCATCTTCATAGGCCCGATGGCAACCTCGAAACTGTCGTCATCGAAATAACGCAGCACCTTGGCATCGCGGCCAAGCGACTTGAGGTGAACAGTGTCGCCGACACAAACCTGCTTCAGCACGTGCTGCTGAGCACCTGGGTCTCCGGCATCGGCTCCGGTAGTGTGGGCAACGACGGTCGAGTCAAACTGCTCGCGAAACTCGCGGCGCATCTTGGCGATCCGACGCTCGGCATCTTTCGACATTTTGAGCGCTTGGGCACGGTCCTGCATGGCGTTGATGCTCTCACGCAAGCGGAACTCGAAATCGCGCAGCAGGCTTTCCAGTTTCTTTTCCAGGTCGCGTACTTTTTCGCGTTGCTGCTTGCGCCCATCGTTGATGAGGTGATGACGCTCGCGCTCCATTTCTTCCTCGCGAGCGCGAAGGGCGGCGCGCTCGTGATCGAGCTGACGACGTTCGGCTTGCAACCGGTCCAGGAAGCGCGCCACGTCCTGCGCCTGCGAACTCATCCCCCGGCGCGCTGCGTCTACAATCTCAGGATTGAGACCTAGTTTCTGTGCGATATTGAGGCCAGCTGAGGCGCCCGCCAGACCTATCCGTAACTCGAAGGTAGGGGCCAGCGTTTGCTCATCGAAGCCGACCGCGGCATTGAGCACGTCTGGTGTGTTGGCGGCATAAACCTTAAGCGCCGTGTGATGGGTGGAGATGATGCTCAGGCAGGCCGTGCGCCGGAAGAAATCGGCCATCGCAACCCCTAGCGCTGCTCCTTCCTCCGGATCGGTAGCCGATCCGAGCTCATCGAGCAATACCAGCGAGCGCGCTGAGGCGTAGTGGGAAATGGAATTGATATTGGTGATGTGCGCCGAAAACGTCGAGAGGCTTTGCTCGATGGATTGGTAGTCGCCGATGTCGACGAAAACCGAGTCGAAGATCGGCATCTCGGCAGCTTCGGCCGGGACAGGAATGCCGCACTGCGCCATCAGGACCACTAGGCCAACGGTCTTCAATGCTACGGTTTTTCCGCCAGTGTTCGGGCCACTGATAACAAGTTGCTTATGGTTTCTGTCCAGTTCAACCGTGAGTGGTACCACGGCCATGTCCTTCGACTTCAGCGTGCGCTCCAGCAGAGGGTGCCGCGCTGCACGCAAAACCAACCCCTCACTGAAACTTGCGTCCGGGGCGCCGCTGCCAGGTGATTCCCAGACCGGTAACCCTTCAGGTTGTGCCTGCGCTGATTCGCTTTCTTTGCCTAGCAGCTTCACACCAACACAATCGTATTGTTCGGCAAATCGAGCCTTCGCGAACTGTAGCTCCAGTTCAGACAACACCTCGACGGCAATCTCCAGTGCACTCGCGTTTTCGCGCAGATGCGCGGTCATGTCTAACAGGATCCTGTGAACCTCGGCCTGCTCCTCGTCCAACAGCCGTCCGAGTTCGTTGTTCTGGTCAATTGTTTCCAGTGGCTCAATGAACACAGTCTGCCCGCTTGACGACATGCCATGCGCCACGCCCTGCACGCGCCGGCGGTGTTCCACTTTCACCGGAATGACGAAGCGCTCGCCGCGAATAGTGACCAGTTCTTCCTGTACGGCGCCGCTGTCGGAAAGCCGCTGCAGATAGGACCGCAGCGATTCCTGGATAGCACGCTTGTGCTTTTCGATCTCACGGCGAATGCGCGCCAATTCAAAGGAGGCGCGGTCGTCCAGGGAGCCATCGGGATTAATCTTGTCTCGAAAATAGTTGATCAGAACAGTGAAGTCGGACAGGGCTTGCGAAAGATCCAATATCGCCGTCCACTTGTCTTGGACCACGGCCGGTGGATGCAGCCCAATTTCTCGCCACTGCGCAGCGCGACTGGCGACGAGCAGCAAATCACGGATTTCGCCGATCTCCAGCGCAGAACCTTGAATACGAGTCTTGTTCACCAGCGGTGTCGGATCAAGCAGGCCGTGAAAGTCGAAGTGGCATCCGGTGGCCAAGTAGCCTCGCAGTTCCGTCGTCAATTGCTGCTGTCGCTCGATCCATTGACGGTCATGTGAGGGCGTTAGCTGCATAACGCGGGCATGTCCAAGCGGGGAACCGGTATAGCTGGCGAGCAGTTGCCGCAGTTGATCGAATTCGAGCGCGCGTTCGCTGTAGTGCTGGATTGGGCTGGGAGCACTCATCCGGTCTTGTCTATGGTACAAGAACCGGGGCCTATCACCGCGCGCCATCTGTACATAGTCCGGGCGGGGTTGTGATGCTA
Source organism: uncultured Acidobacteriaceae bacterium (assembly GCA_964509525.1). Lineage (GTDB taxonomy): Bacteria > Acidobacteriota > Terriglobia > Terriglobales > Acidobacteriaceae > Bog-257. The sequence goes on along the minus strand of CAZDYZ010000682.1, from coordinate 1,724 downwards.
GGGCTCGTAACCTCCCTATTCTGTGAGCGACGACAGCTACCCTTCTTGTTGTGCTCCGGATACACTGTTGCAGGCAGAAGTACGCCGTGAATGGAAGGTCGACGCATTCTAGATCCAGCTTATAGTGTCTAAACCGCCGAAAGAGGATCTCATGTTACCTCATTCTGATGCATTCGTTTTCTTCGGTGCCACGGGCGACCTAGCTCACAAAAAGATCTTTCCTGCACTGCAAAGTATGTTGAAGCACGGCACGCTTGACGTACCTGTAATAGGCGTGGCCAAGTCAGGTTGGACGATTGAGCAGTTGCGCGAGCGCGCTCGTGACAGCCTGACCAAGTATGGAGGGGGCGTTGACCACGAGGCCTTCGCCAAGCTTTGCCAGCTGCTCAGCTACATTGATGGCGACTACAAGGACGATAAGACCTATGCGGCTTTGCGTGCCAACCTGGGCAATGCGCAAGCGCCCACCCACTACCTGGCCATACCGCCCAGCATGTTTCCGGTGGTAGTCGAGGGCTTGGGAAGCTCGGGGTGTGCAAAGAACGCGCGCGTTATTCTGGAGAAACCTTTCGGTCGTGACCTGGTATCGGCGCGCAAGCTCAATAACACGCTCCACCAGGTTTTCCCTGAGGACAACATCTTTCGCATTGATCACTACCTCGGAAAAGAGGCGGTCGAGAATCTCTTGATCTTCCGCTTTGCCAATAGCTTCCTCGAGCCCATCTGGAACCGAAACTATGTGCACAGCGTGCAAATCACCATGGCGGAGTCGTTTGGCGTCGAGGGCCGGGGCAAGTTCTATGAGGAGGCCGGGGCCATCCGCGATGTGGTACAGAACCATCTCTTAGAGGTAGTGTCGTTCTTGGCCATGGAACCTCCGACGATGATGTACGTAGACTCGGTGCGAGATGAGCAGGTCAAGATTTTTCGCACGATTCCACCGCTTAACCCGACGAACATTGTTCGCGGACAGTTCCGCGGGTATCGCGACGAGCCTGGCGTATCGCCTAGTTCCGACGTTGAAACGTTTGCTGCTGTCCGGTTGGAGATCGACTCCTGGCGTTGGGCCGGGGTTCCCTTTCTTATCCGTGCGGGCAAACGCTTACCGATAACGGCGACCGAAGTTTATGTGAAGTTGCGCAAGCCGCCGCTGAGCAAAATGGGCGCAGACGGTCGCAACTATTTCCGTTTTCGTCTTGGCCCGAATATCGAGCTAAGCCTGGGAGCACGCGTCAAGCGTCCGGGCTCGCTCATGGCACCAATGCCGGTGGAGCTTGCGGCGGTGAAGCACGACACCAGTGACGAGATGGAGGCTTACGAGCGGCTGCTCACCGATGCCATGAAGGGCGATCAGTTGCTGTTTGTGCGTCAGGACGCAGTGGAGACAGCCTGGGCGATTGTCGACCCCATTCTCGGCGACTGTTGCCCAACTGAGCCTTATGAGCCGAGCACTTGGGGTCCGCCGGATGCGCGCGAGCTGGCGGCTGATATCGGCGGTTGGTACGATCCGGAATAGGCATGCCTCATTTGACTCGCTTCCCTGACAGGAAAGGGCTGCCGGCAATTACGAAACGCAGCGGCTGCTCGATCGCCTTCGTGATGCCGATGCGCGGGGTAGCTGCGATGCGTTCAGGACGATAATTATCGTCGGCGAACCACAAATCAGAGCTGCGCGAAGTCAGGTCCTTGTCGTTGTCGCGCGCGCGTGTGATACCCAAGGCCTC
>CAZDYZ010000681.1:0-1754 GCA_964509525.1 uncultured Acidobacteriaceae bacterium | reverse complement strand
TTGTCGCCGAACGCCACGCTACCCAGTTCGATGGGAGAAGCAGCTTGCAGATCGCTGATCGCCTCCGCCGGGCTCTTGCGGTTGAGGGCCAATTGCGCTTTAATCGCGGGCAACCACAGCGACTGCATCTGGGTATCCAGCGGGTAGCGTTTGTTCAGGTCTTGCGCCAGCGATTCGGCTCGTGCCGCTTCTCCCACCATCGCAAATGCCAGCGCCGCCTCCACCTCAACACCTTCATTTGCTGGATCAAGTTTCAAGCCCTGTGCTGCTTGCTGCTTCGCGCTTGTTGGATCGCCGAACGCGGCTTCCCACTGAGCGGCAATCTCCTGTGCTGTAGCACCATTTTCCTTGCTATCGGCGCGGATTGCGGAATCTACCGATCGTCGGGTCAGTTCCCTCGCCTTATGCCGGTGACCTGCATAGGCTTCGGTATCAGACGCGGTTGAAAGCCCGATGTTCTCTTCGGGCTTGCCCGTATACCACTGGAGCTCTTCCGCCATCGCCTGGGAATCTGCCCGAACGAAGGCTAGAGCATAGCGGTTTCCGCGAAGTAAGATATTGTCCAATTTTCTAGCCTGGGCCTGCTGAACTACTTGCTGTGCTGCGTCGAATCGCTGCAAGCCGAGCAGGGCGTTACGAGATTCACGTATGGGGCGATGTAATCGGGGGCGAGGCGTTGGCTTTCCGCAAATGCTTCTCTCGCTTTTTCCCATTCTCCAAGTGAGGTGTATTGGATCCCCAGATCGCCATGTGCTCTGTAATCTCGCGGGTAGGCCTGGATTTGCTCCTGAAAGGTCTGTGCCGCCTTGTCCACTTCCCCGGTTACATGCGAATAGTACATGCCAGCAATAAAAAATTTTTCCCGCTCGCTGGCATGCTCACGCAACTGGAATGCCTTGCTAAAGTTTTCACTGGCGCGTCCTGTCTCACCCAGATTCAAGTAGGCATTCCCTAGTTCCGCATACGCCATGGCGAAATTAGGATCGAGTTCGACAGCTCGTTGGTGGTAAGACGGGGCGGCCGAGGTGCCATGGGCCTTCTCGCCAAGGCTGAACGCTTTCAACGCCTCAAGCGAAGAGGTGGTTGCCTCAGACAGCGGAACATCGAACTGCTTGACCGTAGCCAGCGACTCGCCCAGCTCACCTCGCAGCTTGGAGGCAGCGTTACCCAAGGCGTCGAGCACCTTCTCCTTGGTTGCAGCTGTCACCTGCTCCTCGGCCAGCGTGTCTCCGCTCGGGCAGTTCACAGCCTTCAAACCCAACACATACTCGTTCCCCAGAGTTGCAACCGAGCCAGCGATGTATGCCTTGCTGCCCGCCCTCTGGCAAAGCTCGCGCGTTAGATCGGGCGTAAGCGGCGTGTTCGTCGGACGCGCCATCAGCCGCAGAGTCGCTGCGACCTTGTCATCACCGAGCAAATTCAAAAATGGCGATTGCCGCAACGAGACTGTGAGCCCAGTTTTCAGCGCATCGTCGAAGGCCGCATCACCCGTTCTGTTGCTGAAGTCGGCGAGCACGATGGTGTCTTTGTCGCTAAGCGACTTGGCGCTGTGGAAACGGTAATAAAGACCGCCAGCCACAAACAATGCGATCAACATGACGGGAGCCGCAGTCTTCCAGAGCTTCGCAACCCGAGCCACAGGAACTTCTACCGCCGCACCGTGTCTGCTCTCCGTGTCCCGCTTCAGCCTTTGCACTTCAGCCCTCATATCTGAGGCATGCTGGTAACGAAGATTCCTATCCTTCTCTAGTGCC
>CAZDYZ010000680.1:0-3722 GCA_964509525.1 uncultured Acidobacteriaceae bacterium | reverse complement strand
CAGCGCAGCCTTAGCCTTCCTCATTCCCAAGCAATATGAGTCCACAACGCGGATTATGCCTCCCGAGCAGCAGGGTATGAGCAGCGCCATGTTGGCGGCACTAGCCGGAAGGGCCATGCCTGGCGCGTTGACTTCCCTGGCGGGAAGCTTGTTTGGGATGAAAGATACGGGAGCATTATTCGTTCAGTTGTTGCAGAGCGGAACGATACAAGGCCACATCGTGGACCGCTTTAACCTGCAAAAAATCTATCGGAAGCGCTACCGTCAGGATACGATCAAAAGACTTGCGCATCGCACTGAGATAACTCAAGACCGCAAGAGCGGGGTAATAACCATTGTCGTGACCGACACTGATCGTCAGCGGGCGCGCGACATCGCACAAGCTTATGTGGAGGGTCTCGACAACCTGCTGATTAGAGTAAACACATCTGCTGCCAGGCGGGAGCGCGAGTTCATCGAACAGCGCATCATGACGGTGCAAGGCGATCTGGAAAGGGCTCAGATCGATCTCGGCGACTTTGCTAGCAAGAACACCACCCTGGACATCAAGGAACAAACCAAGGCAATGGTCGACGCTGGCGCCAAGCTGCAAGCACAGCTGATTGTTGCCCGGTCCGAAGTCGACTCCCTGGGGCAAATCTATGGAGAAGGCAACGTTCGGATGCGCGCGGCAAACGCCCGGGTTGGCGAGCTGGAGCGAGAATTGAAGAAGCTGGGCGGGTGGGGCAGCGACGGCACCGGGGAAGAATCCGATGGCAGTAACTTCTACCCATCCCTGCGGCAGTTGCCTGTGCTGGCAGTGCACTGGGCCGATCTTTATCGGCAGGTAAAAATCAAGGAGACGGTGTTTGACCTCCTAACCGAACAGTGCGAATTGGCGAGAATCGAGGAAGTGAAATCGATTCCAAGCGTCCGCGTAATCGACCCGCCGAGTTGGCCGGAGAAGAAATCGTTTCCACCACGCCTGATCATAATGCTGGTCTTGACCGGCTTCTCCGTGTTTAGTACAGCCGTGCTTCTGGTTATGGCGGACCGATGGCAGAGTCTATCGCCGCGCGATGCGCGCAAGCAGCTAGTCAATCACGCTTTGTCGTCACTGAAGAACGATGCCAAGGGAATTCGTCATCGTGCGAACGGGTGGAGGCTATCCTCTGGAAACTAGCCCTGGACGTCTGTCGGCTCTGTGGAGGAGCGCCCAGCAACAACTGGGAACCCTGGACAGCTCCGCGAGAGCGCGAGCCAGTCTCAGAAACGCGTTCTATGGTGCAGCAGAGTACCTTGCCCTGCCCCTGACGATGCTGCTGGCGGCTCCCTTCCTGCTTCATCGCCTCGGAGCTCGGCAGTATGGTTTGTGGATGTTGGCTACAGCGGCCGTGACCAGTACTAACCTGATCAGTACGGGTTTTGGCGATGCTGCACTCAAGTATGCTTCTACGTACCGGGCCCGCAATGACTGGACGAGTCTGAAAGAAACGTTACGCGTCAACCTGGCAATCAACCTGATTTTGGGTGGCATGCTGGCGCTGCTCATGTGGTGTGGGTGTCCGTTGGCTGTGCGCAGCCTATTCAAGATCGACCTGACGCTGCAACCCGAGGCCGTCGCTGTTTTTCGCATCGGGAGTGCGATTCTGCTGGTTCGTTGCCTTGAAAGTGTACTGGTTGGCGCTCTTCGCGCTCATGAACGATACGGACCGTCGGTCACGATCAACATACTGTCACGTACGGCCATCGTTCTCAGTGCCTGCGTTCTCGTGTCACAAAGATATGGAATCGTCGCAATCATGACCAACTCGCTCGCCATCGTAGCCGTGTCGACCCTTTTGCAAATCAAGGCGGCGCGCACAGTCATTGGACCGATATCGCTGATCCCGGTGATCAGCAGAGCTGCGTTCTCGGAGGTCTTTAGGTTTGGCTCTTTTAGCTGGTTGCAAGGCGTGGCCGGATGCGCCTTCAACCAAGCGGACAGGCTGCTGGTAGGAGTGTTGTTAGGGACGTCGGCGGTAGCGTACTACAGCACCTGTGTACAGGCCGCACAGCCGATACACGGATTGATCGCTGCCGGATTGCATTTCCTTTTTCCCCATCTCAGCGCCCGCCTGTCCAGAGCACCCGTCAGCGAGCTCCGGGCAGTGGTGCTATCGTTCTTTCGGTTCAATGTGGTCGTCACCCTTGTCCTGTGTGTTCCCCTTACGCTCTTCAGCAAGCTCATACTGCGTCGTTGGATGGGACCAGCTTTCGCCCAGCAAGCCTGGATCGAGCTCTCGATCATCGCAGTCGGCTTCGGTTTTCTCGGGCTTAATGTCACCGCTCACTATGCGCTGCTTGCCCTGGCGCAGGTGCGGCTGGTTGCCATGTTGAACCTCGCTGGAGGAACACTGATGATGGCGGCCATGATGTTGTTGGCCCCTCGATTTGGACTGGCAGGAGTGGCATTCGGGCGCCTGCTATATGGACCTGTCACTTTGCTGATGTACTGGCGTCTGCGCAGGATGCTGTCGTTCGAACGGACCCCGCACTCCGGGCTGATGGCACCTCTTGCTGCCACCGCATCGGAACCACATTAGTTTGTGGATGCCACCTCAACAACCTTCGCCACGATGATCATGCACGCAGACCAACGCGGCCTTTTTTGGTGCATCATAGGCGGCTTTCTTTTGGCGTTCAAGGGCTGTCTCACATTCTTATTTTTTCGTTCTGACCCACAGAGCGGAGCGGGCGCAACGGTTGCCGTAACACTAGGCTGGCTGCTGCTGGTTGCCGGGTACAGCGTCCTCGATCCACCACCACAAGCCCTACGCGCCCTCAGCGGCGGGGCGCTGAGATGGATCATGGTTTATCTCGGACTGGCGGCAGCCAGCCTGGTTTGGACTACTACCAACTCGGTCGCTGTCGCCACGGGTTATTGGGCCGCGACCGCCGCCGACGTAGCTGCCGTCTGGTTGCTGCTATGCTATCAGCCCGTCCAGCAAAACGCCGTCCGGATTATGCAGGGATTCATTCTGGGAGCGGCCCTGGTGGCGATAATTGCCTGGTCAGCTCCTGCGATGGAGGATATGCGTCTTGGACACGAGGACTTCCTGCATCCGAACTTGATCGGCTTCGAGTTTGCCATTGCCGCGTTGTTCTCTGCCTATCTGGCACAGCATAAAAGGGTGTGGACGTGGGCAGCTGTCGGATTCGTGGTTACTATGATTCGCACTCTGAGCAAGGGCACCATCGTCGGTTTTCTCCTCGCCGGACTCTACTACTTTTTGCGGGGACTCAAGATCAGCGGAAAGACGCGTGTCTATATCGGTTTGGCCAGCACTGTTGTTCTCGTGTGTTTTTGGGGGCTCCTGGAAGCCTATCTCGATCTCTATACGGAGACCAGCAGCAACCTTGAAACGCTTACCGGACGTACCTACATCTGGACGCAGTCGCTCGACATCGCCATGGAAAAGCCGTGGTTCGGACACGGCTTCGACTCTTTCCGATGGGTTTTCCCTCCTTTTGAAGATTTTCAACCATGGCATGCCCACAATGAACTGATCCAGCAGTTGTTCGCGTACGGATGTGTCGGTGTGCTGATCTCAGCAGGAGTTTATTGGGCTTTCTATCGCCAGGTCCGGAGAAGCCAGAATACAGGCATGCAGTCGTTGGCTATGGCAATGCTCATACTGGTACTCGTCCGTGGCCTGGTGGACACCGACCGCTTTGAGTTGTGCTTCCCTCTGTGGCTGATG
>CAZDYZ010000679.1:0-4380 GCA_964509525.1 uncultured Acidobacteriaceae bacterium | reverse complement strand
CTGGGTGGCGGCTGCGCTTGTTGCTCGGCAGCTTGGGCGTTTGCGGTCTCAGACAGCAGTCGCAGCGGATCGTGTTCTGCCAGGATGAGCAGCAGGAGTTTGCGTGCCCGTTCCCAGCTTGTCGTGTTCGCTGATTGACGGAGCTTCACGCCATCGGGCGCTGTGCCTGCGATGTACTTCCTGCATTTGCAGCGGCGGTTGGGTGTGCGGTCGGTTTCGCCGTGGTCAGTGTGATACTTGCAGTCGGCGCTATGGCGAGTGAAGAGGTACAGCCCTTGTGATTTCTCAGGCATTGTGTCCCCCAGCGGCTGGATTCAGCTGAAGTGACAATGCATCTTTGTCCGAAGTTTGTCCAACGCAGGCTGTTGGTTTTCAACTCATTGATTCTATGCAAATTAATCTTGGTGTACCGGGTCGGGATCGGACCCGGGTCACCTGACCGCCAGGAAGGTTTTCACACACATACCTTGGAGGCTTTCCAATTCCATCTGAACCGAAGCATCGAATCGCGAGGCTTACGCAGGCATAAGCCCGGGCAATGCTGGTTCATCCAATCTATCTCTCGATGTGCTTCTCGAATCAACGCCTGCTCCGGCTCAGTAAGGTCGAGCCCCAATTAACGCCGCGCGATGCGTTTACCAAGACTGATGGGCGGAGAACCAGACTCATTTGGTGTGACACCGGTTTTGTCCTGGCGCGACGATTTCGCCTCGGTCTTACTTGGCTCGACTTGTGCTAAAGATGAGGATCCGCACGTCGTTTGTGTTTTACCGTACTTCTTGCTCATAAGTCCTTGTTATTGGTGTCCGCTGAGGTTGCTGTTAGGTCGCCGTCGGGTTGCCGTGGATTCCGCCAGATAGTCATCAGTGACCTTGACGCCATGATATTCATCCACGACCGGACGCTTAGGCGTGACTGGCAAAGGGGGGCGACCGTGAGTTGTCTTGCACTCCACCGCGCGTGTTGGCAAGCGTGCCGTCAACGTCGAAGAGATAAGCCGTGAAACTGCGCGAGTCGAACGGCGGAGGAGCCATGTGATCCAGTGTAGGGGACGGGGCATCTTCCCTCGGCGCTACTTCTGGATGCGCAGCCCCTTCGGCAAATGATTGGGATCGTAGTAGAAGTCGACCAACCCGTCGCGGTAGTCGATCTTGATGTCCAGGATACGCAACATGGCGAAACCGAGAATGCCTGAAACCTCGGTGCCGGTTTGCTTGCTGGCGCTTGAAAGATCGAACGTCACGATGTCCTGGTTCTGCTGTGCATAGCGGCCAAAATTGAGGTTAGCTTTGTCAGCGCGATAAACTCTTGAGACGCTGCCGCTGAGTCCGGAGACCTTCATCGCCGGATCGGCCCGCACCTGCGTCACCTCGCGTGCCGCGCGAGGGGAGAGAACGTTGCTGAACGAGCCGGTGTCAATCATGAACAGCATGGGCCCGGCATCGTCAACTTTGGTGGGAATGAGGAGAAGGCTGCGGAAGCGATAGACCTTGGTCCACTTCGCCATCTCCGGTGCAACATACGCGTCCTTGGGCAATGCGAAAGCCGAGGCCTTTCCGGCGGATTGATTCGCTTCGCCTGGCACCGACTCTGCCTCCAGCTCTTGGCTATCTTGCGACTGCGTCTTCAGGAACGCAGGTGGTGCTGCAGGCTGGTCGGGACGCTTCGGCAGAGACGACAGTCGAAGCTTCGCGCTCGGAATATCGATATCAACCAGATAGGAGACGAAGACGTTGGAACCGATTAAACCATCCTGGCCGGTTACCGGCGTAGCCGCATCGGTGACGCGCACAACGCAGTTTTGAAATTCCAGATCGCCGACGCGAATGCGGTCCACTGCAGCGGTATATCCCCCTTGCTGTCCCGAATCACCGACGCCGACGATAGGCTGATAGCCGAGACGCTGCAGGCCAGCCTTCTCCGCGGCGGTGTGTCCCAGCAGAATGCCAGCGGCGCCAGTATCAAGTGCCAGATGCAACTCCTGCTTGTTGATCTTGACCGCCAGCCCAGCTGCGCCCAGCTGCATGCCGGCACGCGCAATCGGGTAGAGCTTGGCCGTCGTTTCCTGGACGTTGCTCACCACCTTGCAAGGATGCGACGGGGCAGCAGCGTTCTTCTGTAGGAAGACCAGGTACTGGCTCAACTTGTTTGCGATGGGAGAGTTCTTGCCAGTGGGCGAGGCAAGATAACCCTCTAGTGCCGGGATTCGGTCCTGCTGCGGAAGCGCATTGAAATACAGGAGCTGTACTGCAATATCGTTGGGCGCAAGCTCATGGGCTCGGTTCATGCTATCGTACGCTCGCCGATAGAGAGAATAGGCGCGATATACGCGTGCCAGCCCAAGATAGGGCGTCACCTCGTCGGGTTTGAGGTTTTCCGCCTTGATGTAGGAGCGCTCGGCCTCCGGAATCCTCCCCATGCGAAATTGCAGGTCTCCCACAGTGGTCAACAGCAGCGGCGAGTTAGGAACGGAGACAAGCGCCGTCTCGGCCGCGGCTTTTGCTTCGTCGAGCTTCTCCAGCACCAGGTATGAACGAATGAGACCGACCTGCGCTTGCACTGACTGGGGATCCGCGTTCGCAACCGCACGATAACGTGTTACGGCTTCCGCGACTTTTCCACTAGCGAAGAGCTGGTCGGCTGCGTCAAGAGCGGTGGCTTCCACGGCGGCGTTGACCGACTGCGCCGATGCGCCGACACGAAGCCAGGAAACAAGAGCCAGAAGCGCGAGCACGCGTGGGATCATGGCCGCGAGTCCTGCAATGCAGGGTAGCATGAACAATAAGGATTAGCTGCAGTCGCAGCACGGCAGCCAGGCGCTGATCCTGAAGGCGCGGGGGCGGCGGCTGGAGGAGGCGCTGGCGCTGCTGAAAAAGCAAGAAACCATGTGCCTGGAGTTGAACAACAAGGGGGGCCTACTGCTGGTGGTACTGGGGACTCTTAGCGCGAGCACAGAGCGACCGCAAGACCGAGAGGGAGAAGCTGGAGCGGGCACTCGCCGTCTTTACTGATTTGAAGATGCCGCGGAGCGCGATGCGGTGCAGGCAGAATTGAGCAAGAGCGTCTCGGTAAGCACCAACCTGATCAGTAATTCCTCTTGGGGCCCGCATCAAGACCTGATGTTGGCGGGCAAGCAGACACTCAACTGCGAGGCTTAGCAGTATCAGCACTTGCAGAGACTGATTCTGACTTGGGTAATTGGGCAAACTGTGAAAGCCGTTGTTGGGTTCCTCTACTGAGTTACGCCAAGATCCGTACGGCTTAGGCGGCGGACATGTCGCTGTGATTATGAGGTTGACAGATGAAACATCCTCGCTCAGCACCGACGATTTAAGGAGTTTGGTGGATCAGCTACTCATAGCCTAGTTTCTGGAACTGAGAAACCATATGTGAGCATCGGAGAAGTCATGAGGATTATCTTAGGGCTCTTTCTTGCAGTCGCCGCCCTCATCAGCGGATTGATTGCGGCCTACTATTGGTTTCGTTCCGCGGAAGTCAGGCTCAAGAAACTTGGGAACTTCGCTGAGCCTGTGAATGAAGCCGTGCTGGATTCATTCACTCAGTGGATTTTCGAAATCGCGGACAACATAAAAGATGCAGCCGCCTTGAATAAGCGGGCGGCGATTTGGACTGCGGTATCCGTCGTATTAGGAGCGATTGCGAGTGTCATTGGAAATCGGCCGGTCTGAAATTAGAACACGCCCGGAGCCACGCAGAGTCGCGGTTCTGATCGAGCGACCTCGACTCAACACCGGGCAAGACTGGACCGGATTTCAAAATGGGCACAACGACGCGAGAGGGACTTACAGGAATCGCGAAGCGCAGCCGCGTGAGAGACTTACTGAATGCATGCTCATGACACCATAGATCATCTCAAGCCAGTTAGGCCCTCTATCTCTCTCCTAAATTAAATTGTTGTTTCTAATTTAACTGGCATTTCTTGCGCATCCTAATCGGCCTCGCCGCGGCTGCGGCCAGAGGGCGGCTCGGTTTCGGGAATGCAGGCTAGCCGCAGGGCATCGCAGCGCTGTCCTTCGCCGCAGCCTCCTTCACGACCGTAGCAGGTACAGATGGCGCTGCCGTTCTGCGCTTTCACGCCAAAACCGCGACACGGCTGGTTGTTGATGCAGGTTCCCATTCCGCCTTGCTTATAGCGCGGGGCGCAGTCTCCCTGACTCGGCACTCGCTCACGCACAGGTACCGGCGGCAGCGGGCGTATCGGCTCGAGCGCGGGGCCACTCTGAGCGACGGGAGAAGGTTTCTGTTCCGGCCTACCTTCTTTCCGCCCCGAGCAGTCCGGCAGCAGCAGGATCGTGACGGCCAGCATTGCGCTAAGCCAGCGGATGGGCAGCGTCCGAATCGAGCTCATCGTACCTCCTT
>CAZDYZ010000678.1:0-2092 GCA_964509525.1 uncultured Acidobacteriaceae bacterium | reverse complement strand
GAGATCCATTTCAAGATTTATTTGGAGAGCGATACACGGTTTATTTATTGATGAATATGAGAATCTCCGGAACGCGAATGGCCTCATTCAGGTGTTGCCGTTAACTTGGCTCCGTGCAGTCATCAGCTGGCTGTGGCGCTCAGATGTGAAAAGTTGTTCCTCCGGCCGGTTCGTGCGTCTATTGCGCTAAACACTCACCACACACGACACGCTGGTTCGCGGACCATCAGCTGGCCTGCCTTACAACCGAACGCTTCCTGAAAGGCCGCCGAGTTCTGCACTGCGCCATTGACGCGCCAGCGTCCGGGCGAGTGTGGATCGGTGATTGCCAGCACTCGAGCCTGCTGGGCGGTAACGTTCTGGCACCAGATTTGGCCGTACGCGATGAAGAACCGCTGCTGCGGTGTGTAACCCTCGATTGGCTTCACCTGCGACTTGCCGATGATGTTCATCAACGCCATGTATGCCAGCTTCAAGCCCCCATTGTCTGCCGTGTTTTCGCCTAGCGTAAGCCTTCCATTGAGATGTACTTCGCCTTTGTCGTCCTTCACAGCAACGAAACTGGAATACTCGTCAGCTGTGCAGGAGGCACGTTCTTCAAAGGCCTTGGCGTCTTCCGGAGTCCACCAGTCTTTCAGATTTCCTTCAGCGTCATACTTACGACCCTGGTCATCGAAGCCATGTGTCAACTCATGTCCAATCACCACTCCGATGGCTCCATAGTTCACTGCGTCGTCCGTGGTGCTGCCATAGAATGGCGGCTGTAATATGCCGGCCGGAAAGTTGATGTCATTCATCGGCGGTCTGTAGTAGGCATTCACAGTCGGCGGCGTCATGCTCCAATCCTTGCGATCGGTGGGCTTCTGGATCTTGTTGTACTGACGCTGTACCTCGAAACTCGCCGCGCGCGTCACGTTGCCGGCATAGTCATCAGGCGTTACGACCACGCTACTGTAATCACGCCATCTGTCGGGGTATCCAATGTTGTTGACAATAGCCTGGAGCTTTGCGTATGCCTGCTGCTTGGTCGTAGTTGACATCCAGGTCAAATGACCAATGTCGGTGTTCATCGCCTCCTCGATGGCTTGCACCATCTTGACCGTGCGTGCCTTGTTGTCCGGCCCAAAGACCTTATCAACATAAAGCTCGCCCAGCGCCATGCCTAGGCTGCGATCCGTCGAGCGAACGCAGCGTTTCCAGCGCGGTTCGATCTCCTTCTGTCCAGCCATGTAATTGCGGCCGAACGCGAAATCTTCGTCGACAAAGGCCTTGGCCAGCATTGGTGCGTAGGCGTCCAAAGTTCGCCAACGTAAGTAGGTCTTCCAGTCGTCGAGCGATACTGAATTGAGCTGCGCGTTCACCTCTTTGAAGAACTCGGGATTGCCTACGTTCAAGCTGGCAAACTTCGGCGAACCGTTGTCGGCGAAGTATTGTATGAGTTCGAAGTTGGGAGCGGCGGCAGCAATTTCTGTCACTTTCATCATGTGATCACGCTTCTTGGGGTCGCGGCGCTCGGTTCGATCCATGGCGGCTTTCGCCAGACCGGTTTCGACGGCGAGGACAGTCTTGGCTTCGGCGGCGGCGACCTCAGGTTTGTCGCCGACCAGCTCAAACATCTTCTGGACGTGCGCCTGGTACTTTTGGCGTGTTTCCACCGACTTCGCGTCGTCCTTGATGTAGTAGTCGCGATCGGGTAATGTGATGCCCCCTTGGTCCAGGTTTGCGATAGTTACACTTGAATCGTGCATGTCGGGCATGGAGTAAAAGGCGAATAATGCTGATATCCCGTTGCGATGCATCCTGGCAACCTGAGGGATGAGTTCCTGCTTCGATTTGGTTGCTGCTATGCGTTCCATCTCAGGCTGTAGAGGTGCCGTCCCTCTTTTCTCGATAGCCGCTTCATCCATGCAGGAGAGGTAGTAGTCACCGACTTTCTGCTCAATAGGACTGCGTTGCCCCGACATCTGAGCTTTTTCCAGGATCTCCCGAAGGATGTACAGATTCTGCTCGTCCAGCTCATTGAACCTACCCCACCGTGATTTGTCTGCTGGAATAGTATTGTTCTTCATCCAGTTTCCACAGGAGTACTCGT
>CAZDYZ010000677.1:0-2120 GCA_964509525.1 uncultured Acidobacteriaceae bacterium | reverse complement strand
GCAACCCCAGCACCCGATACAGGTGATGCCCCATGACCAGGCTTTGCACGACTCCGACCGTAGCCAGGATCGTGCTGGTCATCAGTACCTTGTACATGTCCCACTTCACAGGCTTGGGATCAACTGTTGCATTGTCGAAAGCAATCAGCATGACCGGCACATCGTCGAGCAAGGCCAGCATGATGATCATGATGGGAGTCAGCACCTGGAGATTCCAGCCGATTATGGCCAGAACGACTAAAACCATGATGTTGATGGTCATGGCAACGCGATAATAGGCATAGCCCATCATGCGCGCGAAGGTCTTACGCGCCTCTTCGATCCCGCGGATGATTACCGACAATCCAGGAGCGGTGAGGATCAGTGCCGCCGCTGCTCGCGCTGCGGCCGTCGCGCCCGACACTGCGATGCCCACATCCGCCTGCTTGAGTGCCGGAGCGTCGTTCACTCCGTCGCCGGTCATGCCGACGATCTGTCCCAGTTCCTGCGCCGACTTCACGATGGCCCATTTGTGTTCTGGGAAAACCCGGCCGAAGCCTTGCGCCACGCCGACTCTCTCGGCCAGTTCGTGCGGAATGTCTCCTTTGCCGACTTCGCCGGTGAAAATATCGGAAGCGGCCACAATGTTGCTACCTAACCCAAGCTGCTCTGCAATGGTCTTTCCGATGGCCACATCGTCACCCGTCACCATCTTCACGGTCACGCCATAGCCAGCAGCGCGGGCAATCGTCTCCTTGGAGTCAGGCCGCGGTGGATCGTACATGGGGAGGATGCCCTGCAAGACCCATGCTCCAGTGGCGTCGGTCCGCGCGGCGGCCAGTGTCCTGTAACCCTTGGCCGCAAAGTCACTTACGATTTTGAGTGCCTTCGCTTTGTCGTCGGCGTTAAGCTTTGCCAGATCAAAGATGACCGGCGGCATTCCTTTGCTCACCTTGAAGATCTGTCCCGAACTGTCCTTGATGGTCGCTTCCGTCCGCTTGGCGACGGGATCGAAGGGAATATACGCGGTGGTTTGGTAATTTTTCAGAACGCCTGGGTCTTTAAGTGCCTCGAGTACCGCCAGGTCAATTGGGTCTTTATCTGCTGCCTTTGATGCCAGTGAGCCGGCCAGAATCACATCTTGTGGTTTAGCGCTGCCCCATACCACCGGATCGCCCAGGGTCAGTATGTTCTGCGTCAGCGTTCCGGTTTTGTCGGAGAACAGCGTCTGAATTCCAGCCAGTTCATCCATCGCTTCCAACCGTGAAACGATGACCTTCTCCGCCGCCAGAACCTTCGCCCCTATCGCCATGGTCATCGAGAGCACCGCCGGCATCGCCACCGGAATCGCGGCTACCAGAAGCAACAGCGCGAACTCAGCAATCCGGAGCACCGGGGCGCCGCGGTCGAGTTGCACAGCCACCATAACAATCGCGAGGGCAACCGCCATCACGATCAGGATGTTGCCGATGGTGTCATTGGCCTCTTCGACGTGAGATTTCGTTCCGGCGGATTGCACCAGGTTGGCGGTGCGGCCAAAAAAGGTATTCGATCCGGTGCCGATAACGACGCCCGACATCTCACCCTTTTTCACGATGGAACCCGAATAGACTTCGTCTCCGATCTTCTTTGCCACCGGCAGCGATTCGCCGGTTAAAGCGGACTGGTCCGCATCCAGGTAGTCGCCTTCGAAGAGCCTCAGGTCGGCTGGTACTACATCTCCGAGCCGCACGCGGACAATGTCCCCTGGAACCAGCGTTTTCGCCAAAACCGATTGCCACTTGGCGTCCCGCAACACCTGGGCGTTCTCCGCCAATGCGCTTTTCAGAGCATCGAGAGCGTTCGCTGCCTGACGCTCCTGCGAATACCCCAGCACAGCGTTAAATAAGAGCAGCGTAAGGATTACAGCCACGTCCGCCCAGTCCTTCACGAATATGGACATGATGGCCGCTGCTTCGATCATCCAGGGCATGGGTCCCCAGAAATAGCCCAGGAATACGGATACTTGGCTCTTCTTCTTCTCTTCAATTGCATTGGGGCCATACTTGGACAAACGCGCCTGCGCCTCAGCGGACGTTAGCCCCTGGTTTTGATTGACGCCAAGGTCGCTAATGACCTGCGCAATCGGTTCTTTGTCGAGA
>CAZDYZ010000676.1:0-11293 GCA_964509525.1 uncultured Acidobacteriaceae bacterium | reverse complement strand
TCCTGACAGAGTTACTGTTCGAATATAGCTCTCGCAACGAGAAAGTGTATGCGCAAAAGGTCAGTAAGTTGTACGGCATTTCAGCCCAGGCTAGAGCCGTTGGCGCGCCCGCAGGAGCCAATGCCCAAAACACCAGGACGCAAGATAATTCCAGGCAAGACGCCTTGTAGTCGTGGATCCCTGGGGGTTAGCCGCGGGTAGTGTTGATAGGAATCATCCTACATGATCTTAGAAACCGAGATCCAGCCATCAACATTGGGTCCAGCTCCCTTAACGACGGGCCATAATTCCAGCGCGGCGGAGCGCCGAACTGCAGCTGCAACCTACCTGTTAGCCTTGCTACTAGGTGTCGCCGTCACTGCCTACATGCTTCCATGGCGGGCGATCTTTGCCACCGACATCCGTGTCCGTCCGGTGTACGGAATGGATGCTGCCATGAACGTCGTTGGTCAACGATATTTTACTAAGGACTCGTGGCGATGGCCGCCCCTTCTTGTCAAGACGCTGGGAGCGCCCGAGGGCACTAACGTCGGATTTACCGATGGCATTCCCCTCATTGAGCTCCTGGTGAAGTTGCTGCGGCACATTTTACCCCCCGACTTTCACTCCGTCTATCTCTGGTTGGCGATTTGCTGGGTCGCACAGCCGTTGGCCGCCGCCTTTGCACTGAGGAGCGCGGGGGAACGACGATTGCTCCCGAATCTTGCGGTAGCACTCATCGTCTGTAGTATGCCAACCTTGCTGTTCCGATTCATGCACTCCGCTCTCTGTAGCCATTTTTTTATCTTGGTCGCTCTTGGGCTCTATTTTCGGATAACGCGAAGCGCCAGGCTCGGGACGGTTATCGGAGCAGATGCACTGATGCTGGCGGCTTTGCTGGTTAATCCTTACATCATGTACATGGTGATCGCGTGCTTGGCTGCCGCGCCTCTCAGCTTGCTTCTTCGACGCGACAGGGCATGGATTTCGGTTGCAGCCGGCATTCTTGGCGGCGTGGCAATCACTGGCATGAGCGCGTTGGTACTCGGCTATGGTCGCGCCATTCCAATGAGTGGCTACGGGTATTACACGATGAATCTCTTATCGCCCATTTATCCGACCCTGGCATTCTCGGGAGGATTCATGGACGCCACGGGTGGGCAGTATGAAGGCTTCCAATATCTCGGCGTGGGAGTGATTCTGCTTCTGTTGTTGGCGGATTTTTGTCTGGGTCTGCCGGAAAGACTAACCCTTCTGCGCAGGCACGGTGGTCTGGTCATCGCCTGTGCTGGACTAACTTTGTTGGCCCTTTCCACTAAGATCTATGCCGGCCATCGCCTGTTGCTGGACCTTCCCAACCCCAAATGGTTGTTAGAGTTGCGCAGCACCGGCCGACTCTTCTGGCCGGTTGCCTATACGCTGGTCATCATAGGTGCCGTGATTGTATGCCGCAAACTGCCTGCGCGGTGGGCGGTAGCGGCGCTATTGCTATTTGCGACCCTACAATATGTTGAATCGAGCCCCATGCGCCGTGAGGTTCGTAGGGTTTTCCGGAGCCAGGGGGGATATACCGTGGACACGGCTCTCCTACGGTCACTTCTGGCTACTCATTCGAAACTTACAGTCTGGCCTAAGTTCGGTTGCGGAGGTGACACTCGTACACCTGAGTTTTCGCAGCTGTTTTTACTAGCGTCGGAAGTGGGTATCCCAGTCAATATGTCTTATGTTGGCCGATTCACTAGGATGCCGAACTGTAGTCTTTCAGAGTTCCCGGTAACTCTGGGCACGAGAGACTTATGGGTATTTATCCCTCAGTTGACTCCGGCAATGGTAGCGTCCGTTTCTGACTGGCGCAGTATCTGTCGTCAGTCGGGTGTGCTCGTACTCTGTGCTCAAGACTTACGAGATCGTACAGACCTTCCCCTCCCAATCGTGCCGACATTATCTCTGCAGGAGACCGTATCAACGGCCGCAAACGGACCGGGCGACCAATGGTTGCTTGGTGGCTGGTATGTGCCCGAGCCGTGGGGGATTTGGAGTGACGGTTCAGTGGCCCAGCTTGCCGTGAGTCTTTCTGATGCCACTAATAAGCCTCTCACCTTTACAGCTTGGGCCCAGGCACTGGGCGCGCGTCCTGCCACCAGCCAGCGAATTACAGTCTCTGCTGACAGGCGAGTGGTTGCTACTTGGGACATTAGCGAAGGCGCTGCTGGCGAGTACACAGCTGCTATTCCACCTCGCTCGACTTCCGCACAGCCAATCTTGATTGAGTTTCATGTCGATCATCCAATTAGTCCGAGCGAAGAAGGGTTGGGCCCGGATACCCGTGAAATCGGATTTGGTCTCTCCGCGTTCCGCTTTGACGA
The DNA here is from genome assembly GCA_964509525.1 of uncultured Acidobacteriaceae bacterium. Lineage (GTDB taxonomy): Bacteria > Acidobacteriota > Terriglobia > Terriglobales > Acidobacteriaceae > Bog-257. The sequence goes on along the minus strand of CAZDYZ010000676.1, from coordinate 8,948 downwards.
ACAAGGTCATAAGTAATTGTCCTTTGAGCAAAACCTTATGGGCAGCGGATGAAATTGACTTGCCCTTCGGTCAGAGCTGACCAAGCCCCGCCCTGTCGACGAGGACTCCTAGCTTCCGGCTTCTACAAATTTGGCTACTGGCTCCTCCGCCAGATATGACCACATGGAAAGGTGCGACAAGTTGCCCAAGAGCTGTTTCACCCGCCAGAATATCAAGTAGCATTCCTTTGCAACAGGTTTAAGGATTTATCTAACTTTACATGTGAGCTAGTGTCCCGCCTCGTAACAAAACTTGAGCCCCACCAATAGAAGCCAAACCGAAAGCACAAGACGAAGCTGTCGATTGGGAATGCGCGGAGCAATACTGCTCCCTGCTAGTGCACCCACAACACCGCCAACCCCTAACTTGCAGACTAGTGATGCATTGTAAGCGCCACCGAACATATGGATTCCGCTACCCAGAAGAGAAATGCACAATCCAAACGCTAGGTCGGTGCCAACTACATGCGTCGCACTTAATGACGTTAAGCTGAGGAGGGCAACTGTTCCCAGCGCACCAGCGCCGGCAGAGGAAAATCCTACCTCCGCACCAATCGGGAACATCACCGCTGAGACCCAGAATGGCCGATCCACCATCGCACCCGTCCGCAGAGGAGAACCAAAATGGCGATAGAGGTGAGCTAACGCTGACACTATGATGATCAACCCCAAAGCCATGTTCAAAATAGCATTTTCCCCGCGATGTACCAGATGGCGGAGTATCAACGACCCCAAAAATACGCCGGGAACTCCTCCCAGCAGCATGAACCCGAGCACGCGATAGACAACCCGCCTCTGCCACATTTGCACCGGAACTACAATTATCTTCACAACGGCTGAGTAAGCCAGCGCTGTACCTACGGCCACGTCTACGGGAACATGCAGTACCAAAATGAGCAGGGGAGCGGTAACTATCCCGGCGCCAACTCCGGTGATGGCAATCAAGATCGCGATCAGGAAACCTACTGTGAGGAGACCTAACAGAGAGTCCATGGTGGTTGCCTCGCGTTGCAAACAGGTTAGAGATCGACTTCACTTCATCCTGCACGACTTGCAGACAAAGGTTTGCTCACCATTGATGCTTATTCTCGACCGTTCCATGTGCGGAAGTTCCGTATCTTTTCGAGGTCTGTCAATCCATTTCCGGAGTAGCAAACGGCGCGATCATCCCAATAGACAGTTGCTACAGGCTTAGTGCCTCCGCTCTGATACGACGAGTTCCGATTAATCTCATCGTACGGAACTCCATACTGTTCGAGATAGCCCTGAATCTCCTGCTCTGATCGAGTCGTGTGCACCACGATCTTCCAGTTCTCACGGCGAAGTATGTGCAGTGCCTGCACAACGTCTGGACGAGGGTTTCCCAGCACTCCTACGCCCCTCCATCCGTCGTATTCAGCAATTACACCGTCCAAGTCAACAGCAACTGTAAGCTGACGTTCAGACATTCATAACCTCTGCTTTCAGGAAAGTCTTGTGCTTCGGAGCCCTAGCCTGGAAAGCAGAGCCACCACCACCTTATCAACGCTCTCGCGAAGCGTTTCCTGGTCTGTCTTGCATTCCACCTCGGGAAAAAATGGACGCTCGTAAGGATCATGTAACCCCGTAAAGCCACTCAAAAGGCCGGCCCTAGCCTTCCGATAAAGACCCTTGGGATCTCGCTGCTCGCATACGGACAGTGGGGCATTAACAAATACCTCAATAAACGTAGGAAAGCGCTTTCTAGCCTCTTCTCGCCCGGTGCGATAGGGAGAAATCGCCGAGACTAGAGCTATGATCCCATTCCGTGCGAGTAAGCTTGCCACATAGCCAATTCGGCGAATGTTCTCATCCCTATCTTCCTTACTGAACCCCAGGTTTCTACTCAGATCCCGACGTACCACATCACCGTCGAGTATTTCGACCCTCAAAGATCTCGCCAGGAGTTCTGTGTGGACCTCCTTGCAGATTGTCGTTTTGCCGGCTCCACTCAGGCCGGTGAACCAGACAACCGCTCCTCCATCGACCGCTTTAGTTCCAGTCCTTAACTCACCCGGATAAACGTGCGAGATCATACCCGCGCCGACAGTATAGTTGTTCGCTGGATCAATCAAAATAAAACTCCCGGTGGCGCGGTTTGTGCTATAGGGATCACAAAACACTGGCTTATGCGTTTCTATCTCGACTTCACCAATGTCGTTAATCTGTAAGCTTTCCGATTCGACTCGCTCGAAGGTATCTATTTCGACGCGGTGGAAAATCGTTCTTACGTAGCCGCAAACAGTATTGGTAGTGTGTTTGAGAAAATAACGGTCGCCTCTCCTCAAGGGAGTTTTTCCCAGCCAGATCAGAGTTGCGCAAAACCGCTGCACTGCCACTGCGGGGTCACCACCCTCAACCAGCATGTCTCCACGGCCCACGTCCAAGTGATCGTAGAGCGAGACAACCACCGAGCGAGGCGCTGTTGCCTCAAGCAGAGCCTTCGCGCCTATCACAATATCTCTGATCCGAGTGCGACTCTGGGACGACATCACTACAACTTCCTGCTCTTTGCGAAGGTTTCCCGAGAGTATCTGGCCTGCATAGCCGCGGTCCTCGTTTGAGCGAATCACGAGCTGAATCGGGAGTCGCAAACTCTTAGTCTTAAGCGATTGCCGAGCCGGCACGTCCTCGAGGAACTCGAGCAAACACGGTCCGTCATACCACGGCATTTGGCGACTCTTTACTACGACGTTGTCACCGTGCAGGGCGCTAACCGGAATGAATGTGGAGCTCATGAAGCCGAGAGAAGCCATGAGCTTCTCTAACTCTTTACAAACCGCACGAAAAGCTTGTTCATCAAAGCCAACCGCGTCCATCTTGTTAACGGCGACAACAATTCGCGACATCCCCAGCAGCGATCCGATATGGGCGTGGCGACGTGATTGAGAGAGCACTCCCCTTGTCACATCAATTAAGAGCACCATCACGTCTGCGGTTGACGCGCCGGTCGCCATGTTGCGGGTGTATTGCTCATGGCCTGGTACGTCAGCAATAATGAATTTTCGTTTAGGAGTCGAAAAATATCGGTACGCAACGTCGATTGTTATTCCCTGTTCACGCTCTGCTCTCAGTCCGTCGGTGAGAAGGGAGAGGTCTAATCCATGGATATGGTGCTCCGATGCACGTCGTATCGACGCAAGCTGGTCTTCGTAGATACCGCTGGAGTCGTACAAAAGGCGACCGATCAAAGTAGACTTACCGTCATCGACGCTACCTGCAGCCAGGAAGCGTAAGAGGCTGCAGCTTCCGTGTTCGGCTTGGTTCAAAAATATCCCTCCCGCTTTTTCATTTCCATGGATCCTTCCTGATCGTAGTCAATCACGCGGTTTTCCCGTTCCGACCGCCGAAAATCTCGCAACTCGGCGATGATTTTGGGCACGGTGTCCGCCGTTGAACGTATTGCTCCAGTGCAATAAGTACAGCCCAGGGAACGCATGCGACAGGTTACCAGCTGTGGTTTTTCTCCTGGCATGGGCTGAAACTCGTGCTCCATCGGAAGGAGGAGTTCTCCACGGACGATCACCTCGCGAGGCTTGGCAAAATACAGCGGAACGACAGGAATACGCTCCTGATCGATGTATCGCCAAACATCGATCTCTGTCCAGTTTGAAAGGGGAAAGACGCGAATGGTTTGATCTTGCTCAATACGACCGTTGTATAGGTTCCACAACTCCGGTCGTTGGTTTTTCGGATCCCACTGCCCAAAGGAATCACGGAACGAAAACACTCGTTCTTTCGCTCTCGATTTCTCCTCATCTCTCCGTGCGCCACCGATTGCCGCATCAATCCGATGTTCTGCCAGCGCATCCAACAAGGCTTGCGTTTTCAGCAATCGACAGCAATTAGCCGTCCCCAACCGAAAAGGACTGGCTCCGTTCTCAACCGCCTTACGATTCGTCCCTACGATTAGCTTGAGCCCCAGTTCCCGGCAGGTCGTGTCCCGGAACGTAATCATCTCCCCAAATTTGTACGTAGTGTCGATGTGCAATAACGGGAACGGCATGCACCCCGGTGAAAACGCCTTCTGCGCCAAGCGAAGCATCACAGACGAGTCTTTGCCAATGGAATACAGCATGGCAGGCTTGCGGAACTCTGCTACAACCTCTCGCAATATGTGAATGCTTTCCGCTTCGAGGAGGTCAAGATCTGATAGCTCGACATCCTCGGCCGTTGGCTTTAATTCCATTGGTACTTCCTGGTGCCTTCGCATGCCTTGGTTGACTCAGGAGCCCAAACTAGCTTCATCATGTTGGTCCCTGCGTTAATTTGCAACTGCTCGCGAAAATCAATGGCACCATCATCGGTGGGTCACGAGGATGTTCACGAAACTAGTTCCAAACGGAGCTTGGTTGCAGATTCAAAACCGCCTCGAAAATTCCGCAGGGAGATCCCAGCTCAATCTTCCTTACTTTCCGCGGGACGCCGGGCGTGCGATAAGGTTCGGTTCATCCCATCGCCCTCACCGAGACTGGCAATTGGGACGCTGCAATCTCCAGTTTTCTGAGACACATCGGTTCCATTTTGGTTCTGGATCACGTGGCCACTGCCAACCTGCTTCCCTAGAAGCGCCGGACCGCCGTTCGCACCAGCATACCGCCAAATAACGGTTTCGTCAGTTAGCTCCCGCCAACAGCCCCTAAGTATCAGCGGGCACGCACGTATCAGCCACCACAAGCCGGTCGCCAGGCACTTCAATTTGCTGGAGTAACACGAATCTGCAGATTCTATCAGCTTCAGCGAGTGCAGGTAGGGACATTCACCTTAGTTAGCTCAGGCTAAGGCTAGTGCTACAGCTAGACAAACTGGGAGAGCCGAGCAAATGGAGCTTGGCCGGCCTTCCCTAACCAAACCTTTTGTCTTGTCGCGGGCGGCCGGTTGCAAGGCAGGCCAAGGTCCGAGCACGAGCGGGACTTCCCAACCTCCATACCGCGGCGCCCAGTGCACGCATTGCTGACGGAAATCGAGCCTGATAAAGGTACCGTAATCAGCTCTGGGATTACCCAATGGTTACGATACCCAGAAAGAAGCGGCACTGGGCAAGATCGTACTGATTAAGAAAAACTTGCGCGGCGGATGGGGCCATGCGGAACGTGGTCGCGAATACTCGAGTCTTCGCAAACGAACCCAAAGGCAATGGATTGAGTGAAGTGGAAGAACGACGAGCCTGCTAAACCCAAGACCGGGGCCGGCAGTTAACCTCCATTGAATCAATTACTTGGTTGGGGAACCACGGGATTGGATTCCGAGCCAAATAGGAGGTCCAACCCAGAAGTGGCGAGGGCGTGAACCGTTGTCGGTTGCTCCGAGCAAGATCGTGCAGCAAACCATCTACGATCTCGGGAATGCTTGCATTTTTGAGGGTTCTCCACACGGTGCTGTGATTTAGCTGCCGCGAACCGGTTCTCTCAGGCGGGCAGCTTCTTGCCAAATCTATTTTGGAATGGGTCCCTGTCGGGCGAGGGGGGCGCCGCCAGCTATTGTCGTACATCAATAGACCGGCTTTAAGCCATGCGAAGGTGCCGCCCTCCCTCACCTGCGGAAAGCTCGCGCGGCGAGTGTTCGAAATCATCGCTACCGATCTATGCGTCGAGTATGTCTCTTGTCTTCCACCCTGCTTCAGTTCGGAGGAATGAACACCTGACGCTCGCCAAAATGCTGCGGAGGGAATCAAGAAAGATAACGCACTCTGTAGGTATGCAAAAGAGCAAACTCCTTTGCCCGGCACCCTATCGCGCAGGGCAGACCTACCGCCAGTTCTCGCCACCTACGCATACCTCGATGCCGTCCCCAGTACTTACTGATGGTCTACAATGTGCTGATTGCAGCGCTAAGATTAACCTACGGGGAACTCCGCGCTCCACCTGAGGCGCAACTTAACGATGTGTAAGTTCGCGATCGCTCATGGGACTCGTTTGTCACGCACCTCTTAGCAAATCGATTTGGACACGAGCGCAGATCACGGTTCAAGAAGCGCCAAGGGTCACATGCCCCTTGCCCGGACCATGCATATTGAAACAAGCCAACCAATGTGCCTTTCGCAATCAGCGTCGTACCAGCTGATTGGTAACGCAATGCGGCCGACCCCTGAAGGCGAGAGAGCAAACATTCGATTTCGTTGGCCCAGAACCATCCTTCGTGATTGATTTTGGCTGCCGATACTGCACCGGGATTGACCTCCACTGGGCGCGTGGAAGGTAACGCTCGAACCTGCTGATCTGAGCTGGGGCGCTGACAAAACGACGCATGTTTGATCGAGTACTGATGGTACTTTTTCGGTTACCCACAGCCGCGGATATACTGACGCAGGGACCTTAGTATGCATGCGCAAACGAGCGCGCGAGCTTGGGTAGGGGCAGGCAAACCAAGGGCTACGACTGGAGATAGTAGAAAAAAGTTGACGTCGTCGGCCTGAAAAGAGATACTCTATGAACCTCGAGGTTCTGGAGCGAACGCAAGAGCGTCACCTCCGGTGACCTTTGGGAACACGCGCACCAACACACCAAAACGGGACTATTGCCTTCAGAAGCGCTGTGGCGTATGATGCAAGGCGTCCGGGACAATGCTAGCGGAGTTCCCTGATAATCTGCTTGACTGGGTGAGCACCAAGCGCTATAGTGCTCGCGACATTGTTCTCCAATCTACTCGTTCAAGGAGCAAAAACACGATGCGCCGTATCCTGCCTCTCGCTCTTCTTTTCTGCATCACAACGATCTCTGTCGTTGCTTGGGCGCAGACACCACTGAATTTCATTCCTATTGGTCCGTGTCGTGTCGTCGATACGAGGAGCAGCACGTCTCCGGCTCAGCCGGCCGGATTTGGCCCTCCAAGCCTCGCGGCGGGCTCCACGAGGACGTTCATCATTCCGGACAATCCTAACTGCTCAGTTCCCAACACTTCCTTAGCATACTCGCTGAATGTTACGGTGGTTCCAAATGGGAACTACTTGGGGTACTTGACGATTTGGCCAGACAGTGGGACGCAGCCGACGGTTTCTAGCCTCAACTCATATGATGGTTCTACCAAGGCGGATGCCGTTATTGTGCCCGCCGGTACCACTGATGCGGGTGTTAGCGTCTACGTCCCAGACGAAACCGACTTGGTAATCGATGTCGCTGGCTACTGGGTGGGTCCGTCGAACCCCGCGACCGGGCAGCTCCAGTTCTATAACATCCCGGGCTTTAATCTTTGCCGTCTGGTTAACACCACGAACCCCACTGGACCGTTGGGTGGTCCGGCCCTCAGCGGTGGAACTGGCCGTTCCTTTCCTGTCCAGTCAGGTTTCTGCGGTATACCTACCACGGCGGTGGCTTATTCGCTGAATGTTACTGCAGTGCCGATTAGCGGGGCGCCCGTAAGTTACGTCACGGTATGGCCGTCGACGCAGGCTCAACCGGGTACTTCCACTCTAAACGCACCCACTGGTACCACCGTTGAAAATGCGACGATTATCCCCACAGGGGGCGGCTCGGGAGCTATTTCTGCTTTTTCTCCCGACGATACCAATCTGCTGATTGACATCAACGGTTATTTTGCCCCGCCAAGTACGACTGGTTTTGCACTGTATACCGTCACGCCGTGCCGCGTTCTGGACACGCGGTCTACGTCGGGGCCGTTCAATGGCCAAATGGATGTTCAAATCCAACCTGTGATCCCCCCTGGAGGCGGGCCGTGTAATTTGCCTACATTCTCCACAGTAGCCCCCGAGGCGTATGTGCTGAATGTAACGGCTCTTCCATTTAACGGCGCGGGGCTAGGCTATCTGACCGTATGGCCCCAGAGCCTACCGCAGCCTTTACCGCCGACTCTGGTCGCACTGAATGGACTGCCCACTTCGAATATGGCGGTCACGTTTAGTGGTAATGGCTACATCTCGACTTTTGCATCTAGTCCCACAAACATGCTGGTAGACATCAACGGCTACTTTGCGAGTGATATGTTGGTCATCACCACCACATCGCTTCCGACTGCGAATCAGTTCACGCCATACCCTGCGTTTCAAGCGACGGCTCAAGGCGGAGTTCCGCCCTACAATTGGTCTACTACCCCTGGGCCTTTCCCAGCTGGGATAACGATCACTGCTGGAGGTTCGATTTCGGCAACTTGTGTTACTGGCGTAACAAGTACCCCAACCCTAACGGTCGTGGACTCTGCTACGCCTCCGGATACGGCTTCGATGGCCTTTACCCTGACGGTTAATCCATATGTAGCAATGTCATTTGTGACGACTACGTTGCCGCCGGCAACGATTGGGTCACCATACCCAATGACTCAAGTCGTTGTCCAAAACGGTGTGGCACCCTATACCTTTAGTACACCGGGCGGGCTTCCCGCAGGGTTGACCTTATCGTCATCTGGTGTGATCAGTGGAACCCCCATAATGCAGCCGTCGGGAACCTACACTTTCACCATAACGGTTGTAGACAACTCGTGCGATAATCCAGCGCCCGGGAATACGATTATGGGGACGTTTAGTATCACTCTGACGTAATTTGCTCAAGAGGAAATTAGAAGCGCTTTGACATCAGGCTCCTGGACATCTGTCCAGGAGCCTGATTTGCGATGAGGGAGGCGCGCGGTTGAACACTTCATCCTTAGCCACACTAATAATGACAGTGGTGCTTTTTAACAACATGCTCGTAGCACAAGTGAAGTCCCGATGCCGGACCAAAAATTGGGATCGTGGAACTAACCAGGCGATCGCGGTCACCCTACCCGAGGGCTCGACAACTCAGGAGATTATTATTTCAGTAAAGAACTTGGAGGATCCCGACTTCGAGGGGACGTGTCCCAATAACCCTCCTCCCCCGACCCTTCTCAATAGTTATGAAAGGCAATGCACACCTGATAAGTTCGCAGACATGGATACGGAATGGGTAAGAGACGAGGAC
>CAZDYZ010000675.1:0-2294 GCA_964509525.1 uncultured Acidobacteriaceae bacterium | reverse complement strand
TCGGCGGAGTCTGGTTCTGGATAGCTGCGTTTTCGGCGGGGAGCCCGAACGAGTCCCAGCCCATGGGATGGAGCACGTTATAGCCCTGCATCCACATGTAGCGTGCCACTGCATCGCCAATGGAGTAGTTGCGCACGTGTCCGATATGCAGTGCGCCGGACGGGTAGGGCAGCATTTCCAGAACGTAGTATTTCTTGCGCGCCGTGCTGAAAGGCTCGGCTCGATAAAGGTCAGAATCCTGCATCCAGCGCTCGGACCACTTGCGCTCGACCGCTTGCGGGTCGTAGCGGTCACGGCGGCCAACCACCAAGGCTTGTGGTTGCGGGTCCGGCTGTTGAGTTTTCGACTTCGCCATAAACGCTCTTTGGATCAGGCAGGGTAATCCTTGATTTTACAACCTGCGACCGGCAGTATTAGCGCGGCGGTTGGTAGCCTTGCCTTCCAACCCTCCTCTTGTCTGCCCCGAAGCTAAGGGCGCCACCAGAGACTTCAGCACATTCACGTTCGTCAAGTCGTCTAGCGGTTCGTCGATGGGCGTTTCTGCAATGAAGGCAGCGTGTTTAAGGCGGGAATCGTTCAGTAGCCGCCGAAACGGTTCCAGGCCGATCCTTCCCTTGCCGATATGCTGGTGGCGGTCAAGCTTCGAACCTCGGGTAGCTTTGGCATCGTTGCAGTGCCAGACATAAACCCGCTTCAGTCCGATGGCGCGATCAAGTTCATCGAGCGTGTCGCTGAATCCTTGGTCACTCACGATGTCGTATCCGGCGGCATGTGTGTGGCAGGTGTCTATACATGCACCGGAGGGCAAGAAATCGTCTAACAGGTACAGCAACTCTGCAACCTGTTGGAAGTTACCGCCGAGCGAAAACTCCGATCCGGCCGTATTTTCAATGAGGATACGCAAATTGGCGGCTTCCAGATCCAGTCCATCCACTGCCTGCTCGATGGCCACGGCAACTCGCTGCAAGCCTTCTTCGCGGCTGCTGCCACGAAACGAGCCAGGGTGCAGAACAAGAAAGTCAGCCGCCAGCACAAGGGCCCGCTCCACCTCGCCACGAAATGCCGCAATGGACCTGGCGTGGAACTCAGGATTGCCTCCTGCGAGATTCACCAGATAATTGGCATGAATCACCAGCGGTGTCAGACCGTAGCGCGCGCGCAGGCGAGCCATCTCGTCGCATTGTGGACGCGCCAGTGGATATGGCTTCCACTGTCGGGGACTGGAGGAGAATATCTGGAACGCGTTGCAACCTAGTCGATAGGCCCGCTCCGCAGCATTCTCTACTCCACCGGCCGTCGAGGTGTGGATGCCGATCCTCCGTGACGTAAACAGGGGCGGCTTCCGCGTCGAAGGCAGCAGCTTCAGGATGTCTTTTTCTTTCTTGGTGGAATCTCTTGCCATGAAGGTGTGATTCTAAACGGAGCCCACGATGACGTGCTCTGCGGCTCGGCAACTGCAGCCTGGGCCACGTTGCCCACTACCTTCCTTCGGGTCAGGTTTTACTCCCGCCGCTTGAGCGTTCCGCGATACACTATGGGGCACGTACAGGGAGCCTTGGATGCTGATTGTCATGAAGGCGCACGCCACCGAAGAGCAGGTGCGGAGCGTCTGTGAAAAGATCGAATTGCTGGGTTTCCGGGCGCACTCCATCCCCGGGACGCAACGCACCGCCATTGGCATCACGGGAAATGAAACGGAGATCGATTCCGGCACCTTCGACGAAATGGAGGGCGTGCAGGAAGTCATTCGCGTCAGCAAGCCGTACAAACTGGTCAGCCGCGACTTGAAGGAGGAAGACACAGTCATCCGGTTTCGCGGTACAGACGCGAGTTTCGGCGGCAATGAAGTAGCCGTGATCGCCGGCCCGTGCGCCATCGAAAACCGCGAACAGGCGCTGGAAACTGCGGAATGCGTCGCCCGCGCGGGAGCGAGGTTCTTTCGGGGAGGGGCCTACAAGCCACGCACCTCGCCCTACTCATTTCAGGGGCTGGCTGAAGAGGGCCTGAAGATCTTGGCGGAGGTCCGCGATCGCTTCGGCTTGCTTATCGTAACCGAGGCGATCGACAACGAGTCACTGGAGCTGGTGGAGAAGTACGCTGACGTCATCCAGATTGGCGCCCGCAACATGCAGAATTTTTCCCTGCTCAAGCGCGCTGGAAAGGCGCGCAAGCCGGTATTGCTGAAGCGTGGCATGTCAGCCACGGTGGAAGAATTTCTGATGGCGGCCGAGTACATCATGAGCGAGGGTAATTACAACGTAATTCTGTGCGAACGCGGCGTACGCACATTTGCC